>NZ_JAMYQF010000022.1:0-97135 GCF_040320745.1 Mesorhizobium sp. M0621
TTGGGTCTCCTCTTCAAAGAGAAGGCCCCTAAAGAATCAACCTTTCCACTCAACGCAAGACTTACTCTTACTCATATGCGATTCCCCTGCCCTCGTGGGGGAGATGTCCGGCAGGACAGAGGGGGCGCCGTAGAGCGCCAACTTCTGTCATGGAACTTGCTAGAAGAGCATCAATCAGACTGAAAGGCTGGCGGGACAGCGCCCCCCTCTGCCTTGCCAGGCATCTCCCCCACAAGGGGCAGGGCTGTCCGGGGAAAGTTTTTTGGTTGCAGATATGGTGTCGGAGGACTCGCGCCGATTGCATTTCTCGCGTTCGAGGCACCCATCCGCCGTCCTTCGGTGGCGTTTGCAGGAGGTCCAGCGGAGTTCGCAGAAGGCAGACATCGGAAAGGACGCAAACTGCACCCATCTTTGATTGCAATGCGGCGTCCAAAGACTCGTCTGCGTTGCGCAAAAACTTTCCCCGGACAGCCCTGCACAAGGGGGGAGATTGGCAGCTTCAACGCCTCAGATCGCGGCGGTAACAATAATCTCGACCAGATATTCCGGTCCGGCGAGCTTTGCTTCGCCGGTGGCTCGGGCCGGCGTGTTGCCTTGCGGCACCCACTTGTCCCATTCCGCGTTCATCTCGGCAAAGGTGCTCATGTCGGCCAGCCAGATGATCGCCTGCAGAATTTTGGTCTTGTCCGAGCCGGCCTTGGCCAGCAGTTCGTCGATGGCCGCCAGGATATCCTGGGTCTGCGAAGCGACGTTGCCGCCCGGCTTACCGACCTGACCGGCTAGATAGACGGTATCTCCGTGAATGACTATCTGGCTCATGCGCGGGCCAACATCGATGCGACGAATGCTCATTGGATGGTTCCTTGCTGTGTCGGTCGTGCCTCTTTAGAGTTGCCGCCGGCTTCGGGCAAGGTCGCCCAATCAAATCCCTTGGCGAATCCCCTTGGGCCAAGGGCATAAGATATCCACACACGGCAAGTTGACCCGCCAGCCGCAATTCCGCCGGATTGGCTTGTTGACTAATGTAATAACATCACATATCCAATCGGCCGCTGCCCGCAGCCGGATTTCGCCGCCCTCACGGATCGCAGAATGACAAATACCTGCCTGACATTCCGCGACCTGACGCTTGGCTACGGCAGCCATCCGGCAATCCATCATCTCGACGGCACCATCCGCAAGGGTTCGCTGACGGCTGTCGTCGGCGCAAACGGCTCCGGCAAATCAACGCTGATGAAAGGCATTGTCGGCGTCCTGAAACCGATGGCCGGCGAGGTCATCCGCGCGCCTGGCGTGCGTGCCGCCTACCTGCCGCAGCAGTCGGAACTCGACCGCTCTTTTCCAGCGCGGGTGGTCGATCTGGTCTCGCTCGGCCTATGGCCTCGACGCGGCCTGCTTGGCCGCTACACCAGGCAAGATCGTGATGACGTCGCCAAAGCACTGATGGCAGTCGGCCTCGGCGGCTTCGAGAAGCGGCCGATCGATACGCTGTCGGGCGGCCAATTGCAGCGCACGCTTTTTGCGCGTGTCCTGCTGCAGGACGCCGACCTCATCCTGCTCGACGAGCCGTTCAACGCTGTCGACGCCAAGACGGTCGGCGACCTTATTGCCCTGATCAAACACTGGCACGGCGAGGAACGCACCATCATGGTGGTCGTCCACGATCTCGATCTGGTTCGGCAGAATTTCCCCGAAACATTGCTTCTCGCCCGCCAGCCGATCGCCTGGGGCGAAACCAGGGAAACGCTGAAGCCGGAAAACCTGTTGCGCGCCCGCCGCTTCCACGAAGCCTGGGAAGAGAATGCGCCCTGGTGCGAGCCAGACGAGCATGATCACGGCCATGGGCACGATCACGACCATCATGATCATCCCCATGGCGTTGGGCCGAGGGCTGCCTGATGGATACGCTCTACAGTCTTTTCATCGCGCCCTTCGCCGATTTCGGCTTCATGCAGCGGGCGCTGATCGGCTCGCTGATGCTGTCGCTCGGCGCCTGCCCGGTCGGCGTCTTCCTGATGCTGCGGCGCATGAGCCTGTCGGGCGACGCCATGGCGCATGCCATCCTGCCCGGAGCTGCCGCCGGCTTCCTGCTCTATGGACTGGAGATTCTGCCGATGACCATCGGCGGCCTGATCGCCGGCATCGTCGTCGCGCTCGGCGCAGGTGCTGTATCGCGCTTCACCATCCAGCGCGAAGACGCCTCGATGGCGGCGTTCTATCTGATCTCGCTGGCCATCGGCGTACTGATGGTGTCGATCCGCGGCTCCAGCGTCGATCTCATGCATGTGCTGTTCGGCACCGTGCTGGCGCTCAACGATGAAGCGCTGACGCTGATCGGCGGCATCGTCGCGGTGACGCTGGTCAGCCTTGCCATCTTCTGGCGGGCATTGGTCGCCGAATGCCTCGATCCGCTGTTCCTGCGTTCGGTCAGCCGGTTGGGCAGCCCGGTGCATTTCATCTTTCTCGGCCTCGTCGTGCTCAACCTCGTCGGCGGCTTCCAGGCGCTCGGCACGCTGCTTTCGGTCGGACTGATGATGCTGCCGGCCGCCGCTGCCCGCTTCTGGACGGTGCGCGTCGAGCCGATGTGCGTGCTGGCGGTGCTGATCGGCTTTGCCTCCTGCGTCGCCGGGCTGCTTTTGTCCTATCACGCGTCGCTGCCGTCCGGCCCGGCCATTATCCTGTCGGCCGGTGTCGTTTATTTTGCCTCGATCCTGTTCGGCACGCGCGGCATTCTGCGCGCGCGCATCGTTCATCACCGTCACAGAACGGCTTAATCCCCCGCCTCAAAAGGAGAATCCCGCCCATGCTGAAATCGATCCGCACCGCCCTGACGATGAGCGTTATAACATTAATCGCCTTTGGCGCGTCGTCGGCCTTCGCCGCACCGCTGAAAGTGGTCGCCAGCTTCACCGTCATTGCCGATTTCGCCAAAAATGTCGGCGGCGACCGCATCGATGTCACCACCATCGTCGGGCCGGATGGCGATGCCCATGTCTACGAGCCGAGCCCGGCCGATGCGGTGACCATGGCCAAAGCCGATATCGTGCTGGTCAACGGCCTGCATTTCGAAGGGTTTCTGCAGCGGCTGGTCGACGCCAGCGCCACCAAGGCCTCGATCATCACCTTGACCAAGGGTGTTAAGCCGATCGATTTCAAGCCTGAATTCGCCGATGCCGACGCGGCCGAAGGTGCCGGCACCGGCGGCGGCAAGACGGTCACCGACCCGCATGCCTTCCAGTCGATCGCCAATGCCAGGATTTACGTGAAGAACATCGCCGAAGCCTTCTGCGAGGCCGATTCGGAAGGCTGCGTCAGTTATCAGACCAATGCCGCCGCCTACACCAAGAAGCTCGATGCTGTTGAAGGCGAAGTGAAAGCGGCGATCGCCTCGATCCCGGAGAGCAAGCGCGTCGTCATCACCTCGCATGACGCCTTCGGCTATTTCGAACACGCATACGGCCTGACCTTCCTCGCCCCGCAAGGCATCTCGACCGACTCCGAACCGTCCGCCGCCGACGTCGCCAAGCTGGTTACCCAGGTGAAACAGGACAAGGCGGCTGCGATCTTTGTCGAGAACATCACCAACCCGCGCCTGATCGAGCAGATCGCCAGCGAGACAGGCATCAAGGTCGGCGGCACGCTCTATTCGGATGCGCTGTCGCAGCCCGACGGCCCGGCCTCGACCTATATCGACATGATGCACAACAACATCGCCCAGATCAAAGGCGCCATTCTCGGCAGCTGAGTTTGAAGGTCATCCAATCGGGCCGCATCGGCCCGGTTGGATTTTCTGGCATGCAGTGTCTATTTGGCAGAGAATTCCTTCGGTGCGGATTGCCGCACATGTCGGGGAGTGGCAAGACTGCCGCCTGACCAGTTTGCGAGGATACTGCCATGGAATACCGCGAAATCAGCGAAGACTATTCGGTCTCGGGCCAGATCCAGCCTGAAGACGTCGACGCCATCAAGGCTGCCGGCTTCAAGAGCGTCATCTGCAACCGGCCCGACGACGAGCAGCCCGGCCAGCCTTCGGCCGATACGCTCAAGGCGGCCGTCGAAGCCGCCGGCCTCGCCTTCCGCTACATCCCCGTCATCAGCGGCCAGATCACGGCCGAGAATGTCGAGGATCAGGCCGAAGCGCTGGACGAACTCGACGGCCCGGTCTTCGCCTATTGCCGTTCAGGCGCCCGCTGCACCAATCTTTATGGGCTGATCCAGCAGTCGAAGGGATAGATCGACTCAAGGGTCAAAGGTCAAATCGGCAGCGCGCCGGTTTCCTTGAGCGTCTCCAGCACGATCGCCGTTTTCACATGCTGCACGGATTCGTGCGGCAGGAGCACGCCGTTGACGAACTCCGACAGCGACTTCAAATCGGGCGTCACGACCTTCAGGATGTAATCCATCTCGCCGGTCAGCGCGTGCGCCTCCTGCACCTCCGGCAGCCGCGCCACCAGTTCGCCGAAGCGCCTCGCATTGTCTCGGTTGTGGGTGGCCAATGTCACCGAGATGACATTGACCAAGGAAAAACCGAGCTTGTCGCGGTCGAGAACAGCGCGATAGCCCTTGATAAAACCGTCCTCCTCCAGCCGCTGGCGGCGGCGCGAGCATTGCGACGCCGACAGGTTCACCCGCTCCGAAAGATCATTGTTGGTCAACCGCGCATCGCCCTGCAAGAGCGCCATTATCTTGCGGTCAAACTGGTCAATGCGCGTCTCATCCATGGCTTTGCCCCACATCATGCATACTTCGCGCATGAGATGACCATTTCAAGCGTTTGAATGCAAGCACCATGCACCGCGTCCGCGTTATGATGGCGTCAGATGGCCTGTTCAGGCCAAGCCAGATTCGGAGGAATACCATGGGCCCCTTCCCGCACGACGCCCCGCCCGCCAAGATCAGCAAGGACAATCCCGCCGGCACGGATGGGTTCGAGTTCGTCGAATTCGCGCATCCGGAGCCGCAGAAGCTGGCCGAACTGTTCACCCGCATGGGCTATGTCCCGGTTGCCAAGCACCGCACGAAAGACATCACCGTCTGGCGCCAGGGCGACATCAATTATGTCGTCAATGCCGAGCCGGGCTCGCATGCGATGAAGTTCGCCGACAAGCACGGCCCCTGCGCTGCCTCGATGGCCTGGAGGGTGGTCGATGCCAAGCATGCCTTCGACCACGCCGTCGCCAAGGGCGCCACGCCTTACGAAGGCGACGACAAGGCGCTCGACGTGCCGGCAATCGTCGGCATCGGCGGCTCGCTGCTCTATTTCATCGAGACCTACGGCGAGAAGGGTTCGGCCTATGATGCCGAGTTCGAGTGGCTGGGTGCGCGCGACCCGCGGCCGGAAGGCGTCGGCTTCTATTATCTCGATCACCTGACCCACAATGTCTATCGTGGCCAGATGGACAAATGGTGGGATTTCTACCGCAATCTGTTCGGATTCAAGCAGATCCATTTCTTCGACATTGATGGCAAGATCACCGGCCTGGTCAGCCGCGCCATCACCTCGCCCTGCGGTAAGATCCGCATTCCGCTCAACGAGTCCAAGGATGAGACCAGCCAGATCGCCGAGTACCTGAAGAAGTACAACGGTGAAGGCATCCAGCACATTGCGGTCGGCACCGACGAGATTTATGCCGCCACCGACAGGCTGGCCGAAAACGGGCTGAAATTCATGCCCGGCCCGCCGGAAACCTATTACGACATGTCCTATGCCAGGGTGAACGGCCATGATGAGCCGATCGATCGGATGAAGAAGCACGGCATCCTGATCGACGGCGAAGGTGTCGTCGACGGCGGCACGACCAAGATCCTGCTGCAGATCTTTTCGAAAACCGTGATCGGCCCGATCTTCTTCGAGTTCATCCAGCGCAAGGGCGACGAAGGCTTTGGCGAGGGCAACTTCCGCGCGCTGTTCGAATCGATCGAGCAGGACCAGATCAAGCGCGGGGTGATCAAGGTTCAGGCGGCAGAGTAGACCGACCTCGACATCTTGTGTCGCGATCCATTATGACCTAAATTATGGTCACAATGGATCGCAACCATGAATGTTTCCATCGCCGAGGCCAAGGCCAAATTGTCGGAACTCGTCAGCCGCGCGGAAGCCGGTGAGGAGATCGTGCTCACACGCCACGGCAAGGTGGCCGCGCGCATCGTACCGCCAGCAATGGCCGAACCCCTGCCGCGCATCGGCGCGTTGAAGGGCAAGATCTGGATTGCGGACGATTTTGACAAACTCGGCCCCGAATGGGACGAGTACGTGAAATGACGGTCGGCCCGTTTCTCGCCGACACCCATATCATCCTCTGGTCGATTTCGGACGATCGACGTCTCAGCGAGCAGCACCGCGCCATCCTGGCCTCGGAAGCGGTGGTGTTCGCTAGCGCGGCAAGCGTTTGGGAAATTGCCATCAAACGTTCGATCAGAAAACTCGATGCGCCGGACGATCTGCCGACGCTGCTTCCAAGGATGCAATTTCAGCCGCTCGCCATAACCTTCCAGCATGCCAATGCCGTCAATGGCCTCCCTCACCACCATGGCGATCCATTCGACAGGCTGCTGATTGCGCAGGCGCAGGTGGAGAAACTCACCATTCTTACATCGGACCCACATTTTGCCCGCTACGACGTCGCTTTGATCTGACTAGCCAAGCGACTGGTCTCGCGAGCCCAGCCGCTCAGCCTCCGCCGTCTCAACTTCAAATCATAGTCTTGCAGGAACTCGCAGAGTGGCGGCTTGACCGTGGTGCCAGAGAGCATGGCATGCACCTTGTGGCGTGCGCGCCTCGATGCGGTAACTCAGCCGGATGCCTGGGTGACGACCGCCAGCAAGGCGAGTGCCCAAACCCCGGCCAGCAGATAGTCCCCCGTCATTCCCTCACCTTTCGTATTTCTCGACCTTCTGCTCGATGGCGCCGAAGATCGAATGACCCGTCTTGTCCTTCATCTCGATGCGCACCGTGTCGCCCAAGCGCAGGAACGGCGTCTTGGGTTCGCCTGATACAATGGTCTCGATCATGCGCAGTTCTACGATGCAGGAATAGCCGGCGCCGCCGTCCGAGACAGGCTTGCCCGGCCCGCCGTCGAGCTTGTTGGAGACAGTGCCAGAGCCGATGATCGTGCCGGCGGCCAGCGGCCTTGTTCTGGCGGCATGCACGATCAGCGCCGGAAAATCGAAAGTCATGTCGACGCCGGCATTGGCCCGGCCGAACGGCTTGCCATTGAGATCGGCGAGCAGCGGCAGGCTGACCTTGCCGCCGTCCCAGGCGCCACCCAATTCGTCCGGCGTCACCGCGACAGGCGAGAACGCCGAGGATGGCTTTGACTGGAAAAACCCGAAACCCTTCGCCAACTCCGGTCCGGTCAGCGCGCGCAGCGTCACGTCGTTGACCAACATCACCAGCCGGATCGCGGCGCGCGCTTCATCTGGGCTTGCACCCATCGGCACATCATCGACAATGACAGCCACCTCCGCCTCCATATCGATGCCGAAGGCTTCGTCTGCCATGCGGATCGGATCGCGTGGCGAAATGAAGGAGTCCGAGCCGCCCTGGTAGATCAGCGGGTCGGTCCAGAAGCTCGCCGGCATTTCGGCGCCACGCGCTTTGCGCACCAGTTCGACATGGTTCACATAGGCCGAGCCATCGGCCCATTGATAGGCACGCGGCAGCGGCGAATGGGCGTCATGCTCGTGGAAGCGTTCCGACGGCATCGCATTGTTTTCCAGCGATTCCGCTATTGTCGCGAGATGTGGGGCGATGCGTCGCCAGTCGTCGAGCGCCGCCTGCAGCGTGCGCGCCAGGAACGAGGCGTCGGTGAAGCGTGTCAGGTCGCGCGAGACGACGACGAGTTTTCCGTCGCGCGTCCCGTCCTTCAATGTGGCAAGCTTCATGCGGTTTCCTCTCCTGCTGCAGCTTTGGTGCTGCTTAATTCCACAACAAGGCCGTCGCGGGCGATCGTCAAGTCGCCGGCCCATGTTTTCCTGGCAGTGGCAGTCCAGTCGGCCTCGCCGATCTCGGGGTCGTCGGCCGGGATGAGGTGATTGAGCACCAGACTCTTGACCCCGGCATCGCTGGCGATGCGCCCGGCCTCCTCGGCAAAACTGTGGCTGGCAAGAAGATGCTCTTTCAGCCGCGCGCCATTGCCGGTCTTGGCCACCAGCCGCTCGATGCCTTCTTCCAGCATGGCTTCGTGGACCAGGATGTCAGCGCCCCGGGAAAAATCGGCGAGCGGTGGAAAGAAGGCCGTATCGGCGGAGAACACCACGCTTTTCCCACCATGCTCGAAGCGCAGCGCAAAACAGTCGGTCACCGGCGGATGGTCGACGCGCAGTGCCGAGACCGTCAGGCCGCGTTGCTCGACCACCTGGCCTTCGCCGAATTCGACGGTCGAAACCAGATCGCGGATATCCGGCCGGCCCTCGTCGACGATACGGATTTCGATGTCGAACTCCATCGCCTGACAAAAGCGCCGCCAGTAGTGGTCGATGCCCGGCGGACCGAACACGCCGATGGGCGTCGCCAGGCCCGCTGTCCACGCGGTGTGGATCAGCGGCCCCAGTTCCAGCACATGATCGGAATGCAGATGCGTGACGAAGATCAGGTCGAGCGCCTTCAGGCTGATGCCGGCATCGACCAGACCGCGCGTCACGCCAAGTCCGCAGTCGACGACGATATTGCGGCCACCGATCTGCAGCAGCGACGAACTCGGCCATGGTCCGCCTGGCCGCAGCGCCGGGCCACCCTTCGAGCCCAAAATCACCAGCCGATCCGGCATTGGCGCGCCGCTCAAGACCAGTCGCCCTCCGGCGTGCCGTTGAAACGCTTTTTCAGGTCCGCCCAGCAGTCGATGTAATTGTCCTGCCGGGTTTCCAGTTCGGCGCCGTAGCGGGTCAGCATCTGCGGAAAGCGGGTCTCGAACATAAAGGCCATGGTGTTGTCGAGCTTGACCGGTTTCAGGTCCGCGCGGAAGGCCTTTTCGAAGCCAGGCGCATCCGGTCCATGGGCCAGCATCAGATTGTGCAGGCTTATGCCGCCGGGCACAAAACCCTCTTCCTTGGCGTCGTACTGGCCGTGGATCAGCCCCATGAACTCGCTCATGATGTTGCGGTGATACCAGGGCGGCCGGAGCGTATCTTCGGCCACCAGCCAGCGCGGCGGGAAGATGACGAAGTCGATGTTGGCGGTGCCCTCCTCGCCGCTCGGCGCGGTCAGCACGGTGAAGATCGACGGGTCGGGATGGTCGAACAGCAGCGCGCCGACCGGCGAAAAGGTTGCCAGATCATATTTGTAGGGCGCGTAGTTGCCGTGCCAGGCGACGACATCCAGCGGCGAGTGACCGATCTCGGTGACATGGAAATTGCCGCACCATTTGACGATCAGCCGGCATGGCGTTTCCTTCTCTTCGAACCAGGCGCAAGGCGTCTTGAAATCACGCGGATTGGCCAGGCAATTGGCGCCGATCGGGCCGCGGTCGGGCAGCGTCAGCTTGGCGCCGTAGTTTTCGCAGACATAGCCGCGCACTTGCGGGTCGACCAACTCGACCTTGAAGACCAGACCGCGCGGCAGCACGGCGATCTCGCCGGGCCGCAGCTCGATGACGCCCATCTCGGTGACCAAGCGCAGGGCGCCGACTTGCGGCACGATGAGCAACTCACCGTCGGCGTTGAAGAAATGATCGTCAACCATCGAGCGGTTGGCGACGTAGACATGCGCTGCCATGCCGGTCTGTCCCAGCACATCGCCTGATGTGGTGATGCTGCGCATGCCGACGATGAAATTGGTGGGTTCTTTCGGCATCGGCACCGGATTCCAGCGATACTGGCCGAGCGCCAGTTCGTGATCGCCGACATTGGGCGCGCTCTTCCACAAGGGATAGCTCGCCGGTTTGAAGCGACCGGTGTGCTTGACGCTCGGCCGGATGCGGTAGAGCCACGAGCGCTCATTGGTGCCGCGCGGGGCGGTGAAGGGCGAGCCTGAAAGCTGTTCGGCGTAGAGGCCATAGGCCGGCCGCTGCGGCGAGTTACGTCCTTGCGGCAACGAGCCAGGCAGCGTCTCGGTTTCGAAGTCGTTGCCGAAACCCGGCATATAGGAAAAGGTCATCGCTTCCTCCCGGAATGGATCCTAATTGACCAAACTGGTTTCATTTGTAACCATCGAAAATGTAACCATCAATGACGGCTTTGAAAAATGGCGATCAAGAGCGAAGTGTCCGACGCGCCTGAAATTCTCAATCTGGAAAATTTCCTGCCCTACCGGCTCTACCGGCTTGCCGACGCCGTCAGCCGCGAATTTTCGCGAATATACAAGGACAGTCACGGCCTGACGCGGCCGGAATGGCGTACCCTTTCCGGGCTTGGGCAACATGGAACGATGACCGCGACGGCGCTCGGCGAACAGTCGGCCATGCACAAGACCAAGGTTTCGCGAGCGGTGGCAGAGCTTGAGCGGCGGCGCTGGCTGGTCAGAAGCCCCGACGAGAACGACCGCCGCGTCGAACACCTGACGCTGACCAAAGCAGGCCTTGCCGCCTACAGCGAAATGGTGCCGCTGGCAAAGTCGTTCGAGCGGGAGTTGCTGGCGCGGCTTGGTGAGGAAGAGCGTGCGGCGATTGTCAGCGGGGTGGCGGCGCTGGAGGCAAAGCTCACCCTGGGTTGAAATCCTCCCATGGATTCGACTGTCGCAGAATCAGATGACTACGGCGGCAGGCAACACTCCTAAACCGTAGTAGGCGCGTTCGGCTTCAATGATGCCTCTGACATGGCTTCGAAATGTTACTGGGTCATCAATGTAGGCCAGGAGTACCTGCGCCTGCGAAGCCGCATGTCTTCGAACGCTTTCAAACAGCCGCCTGGCCGTTTCAAAGTCACCAGCCAGGCCGGCCGCGACCCCGGCATGGAAAGCTGCCCATTCTCCGTACGCACCTAGCTGCAATTCATTCATAAGGATTGTCGCTGTCGCCTGCACGGAAGGGAACATTGATCGGTGAACTTGGTCCATTTCGACTGCCTCTCTGGCCATTTGACCTACCAGGGGCACAAACTGTTCGGGGCTCTGGAACTCAACGAACCCGCCACCGACGCGTTCAGAACGATCGAAGGTCAGTGTTTGCGGCAGCGAACCCCAAAGCCAGTGAACCGCTACGTTCAGGTAAGTGCCTCTCGACCAAGAGCTGGGTTGAAACTCGACGACGCTTAGCCAGAAACCACGATCAGCAAGCCAGGTTCGCGACTGACCCTTCCGCCGAAATCCGGAAGGTTGCAATGCGATCTTTGCCTGTGAGGCAATGATGCGTCCGTGCTCGTTATCTGCCATCTTGGGTCCCCACCTGAAGGCAATGGGCCTGGTGGCTACCAGTTCATCACCACCTTGCCGGAACTGCCGCTTCTCATCGCATCGAACCCCGTCTGGAAATCGTCAATGCCTATGCGGTGCGTGATAAGCCCGGAGACATCCAGCGGCCCCTGCACCAGCGCGATCATCTTGTACCAGGTCTCGAACATCTCTCGGCCGTAGATGCCCTTCAGATGCAGCATCTTGAAGATGACCTTGTTCCAGTCGATCTCGAAGCCGGTGGGCGCGATGCCCAGAATGGCGATCTTGCCGCCATTGTTCATGGTGTCGATCATGTCGCGAAAGGCCGGTGCGGCGCCCGACATTTCGAGGCCGACGTCAAAACCCTCGGTCATGCCGAGCGCCGGCATGACGTCGCGCAGTTTTTCCTTCGAGGCGTCGACGACATGCTGAACGCCGAGCTTTTTCGCCAACGCCAACCGCACCGGGTTGATGTCGGTGATGACCACTTTTCGCGCGCCGACGCACTGCGCCACCAGCGCACCCATGATGCCGATCGGCCCGGCGCCGGTGACCAGCACGTCCTCGCCGACCAGATCGAAAGACAGTGCCGTGTGGACGGCATTGCCCAGGGGATCGAAGATCGCGGCGATCTCGTCCGGCACATCGTCGGGGATCGGCACGACATTGTGCTGTGGGATTGCCAGATACTCGCCGAAGGCGCCGGGACGGTTGACGCCGACGCCGAGCGTGTTGCGGCAGAGATGCCCTCGCCCCGCACGGCAGTTGCGGCAATGGCCGCAGACGATGTGGCCTTCGCCCGACACGCGCTGGCCGACCTTGTATTCGGTGACCGCGGCGCCGAAATCGGCGACCGTGCCGACGAATTCATGCCCGGTCACCATCGGCACCGGCACCGTCTTTTGCGCCCACTGGTCCCAATTGTAGATATGGACATCGGTGCCGCAAATCGCCGTCTTCTTGATCTTGATCAGTACGTCGTTGGGGCCGATCTCCGGTACCGGCACCTCTTCCATCCAGATGCCCGGTTCGGCCTTGGCCTTCACCAGCGCCTTCATCATGTTCGACATGCTTCTGTCCCTTGAATCTCTAGATCCGGAATCGCTTTTAGATACCGGCCTTTCAGGAAATCACGCCCAATTCCTTGCCGACCGCTCCGAATGCGTCCACCGCGCGATCGATATCAGCGGCGGAATGCGCAGCCGACATTTGCGTGCGGATGCGCGCCTGGCCCTTCGGCACCACCGGGAAGGAGAAGCCGATGACATAGATGCCGCGCTTCAGCATGCGCGCCGCCATCTCCTGCGCCAGCGTCGCATCGCCCAGCATCACCGGAATGATCGGATGGTCGGCGCCCACCAGCGTGAAACCGAGCTTGCCCATCTCAGTCCGGAACCGCGCCGCATTGGCATAGAGGCGCTCGCGCAAGGCGTCGCCATTGCGGATCAGGTCGAACACCTTGATCGAAGCGCCGGCGATCGCCGGCATCAGCGTGTTGGAAAAGAGATAGGGCCGCGAGCGCTGGCGCAGCCAGTCGACCACCTGCCTCTTGCCCGATGTGTAACCGCCGGATGCGCCGCCGAGCGCCTTGCCGAGCGTGCCGGTGATGATGTCGACCCTGCCCTCGACGCCGCAATGTTCGGCCGAGCCGCGGCCGTTCCGGCCGACGAAGCCGACGGCATGGCTGTCGTCGACCATCACCATGGCATCGTACTTTTCAGCGAGGTCGCAGACACCCCTGAGATTGGCGATGATGCCATCCATCGAAAACACGCCATCGGTGGCGATCAGCCGGAAACGGCAATCCTTCGCCTCCTTCAATCGCGCCTCGAGGTCGGCCATGTCGTTGTTGGCGTAGCGGAAGCGTTTGGCCTTCGACAGCCGCACGCCGTCGATGATCGAGGCGTGGTTCAGCGCATCGGAAATGATCGCGTCGTCCTCACCGAGCAACGTCTCGAACAGGCCGCCATTGGCGTCGAAGCAGGAGCCGTAAAGGATGGTGTCTTCCAGGCCGAGGAAGGACGAAATCGTCGCCTCGAGCTGCTTGTGCTCCTCCTGCGTGCCGCAGATGAAGCGCACTGACGCCATGCCGTAGCCATAGCGGTCGAGCGCCTGGCTGGCCGCCGCACGCAGGTCGGGGCTGTCGGCGAGGCCGAGATAGTTGTTGGCGCAGAAGTTGAGCACCTTCTGCCCGCCGACCTCGATCTCCGCCGATTGGGTCGAAGAGATAACCCGCTCGGATTTGTAGAGGCCTGCCGATTTGAGCCCCGCGAGCTCGCTGTCGATGTGGGAGAGGAATGCTGCGGTCATGATCGGGCCTCGTTTGATGTGGGTCGACTGTCGTCTCGTCCGCGCGAAAAATCCATCGCAAAAACGACCGGATCGGTGGCAAGCGACCGATGTGGCCCCGATGCGGATTGTCATACGGCCGCGGAAGCGAGGCGACGGCAAATGCGGCCGGCCGATGACCGCTCAAATGCCGATACAGCGCTAAACGGGCCGATAACCATTTCCCGATCTTTCCACGGCTCCCCCTTGCCGGCCGGCTGTCGATTTCCAGTCCTGTTAACGTTTGCAGTTCAATGGTGCTCATACAGAAATCCGTTGGCGAGAGGGCCGCCCCCGAACATGTCGCAGCAGCCGGTGCAAACCGTTTCAGGCAAGCTCATACTGCTGATCAAGGCTGGCTATTGGCTAGCCCTGCTGATCATTGCGGCCATGGTGATAGCCTCCTTCATCCTGCTGCAGCAGATGATGGCCACCCAACAGCACAACCACACCTTGCTCGACATCGTCAGCACACAAAAGACGTTGTCGCAGCGCATCGTCTTCCTTGCCAGCGCAACGGGTGCCGCTTCGCGCGACAAGCAGCCGGCGCTGGTCAGCGCGCTCAAGCAAGCAACGGGGGAGTTCGAGACGAACTACGATCTGCTGCTCGAGCAGACGGGAGCCGATCCGCAATCGCCGGCCAAGCTCGACCCAAAGTCGATCGAGAGCGTCCTTTTCGCCAAGCCCTTTCACCTCGACTATTTCTCGGTCGGGCTGATCGCCAATGGCGGCCGCCTGATCTCGGCTTATGAATCCCGGTTCACCGGCAATGGCGGCTACAAGGGCGGCGACGAACGCGTCAATCTCGATGCTTCTGTCGCCAATGCAACCTTGTCGGGCTATGCCGCGCTTGGCCAGCGCATCAGCGCCGATGCCGACGAGCGCTCCGAGAAGCTGCTCGCCCTCCACCGCACGCTGTTCTACGCCACAATCGGCGTCATCATATTGGTGGCGCTCTTCATCTTCAGGCCGATGTCGAACGCCATCCTGCGCAAGACGCATGAACTGATCGACGCGCGCAATTCCATGGCCTTCATCGCGGTGCATGACGGCCTCACGGGCCTGCACAACCGCACGTTCCTGACCGATCATTTCGATACGCTGATCAAGGGCACGCACAGGCGTCGTGAGCGTCTTGCCGTCGTCCAGCTCGACCTCGACCGGTTCAAGCAGATCAACGACACGCTCGGCCATGCCGCCGGCGACTATGTGTTGGTCGTCACGGCACAGCGCATGCGCGATTCCTGTCGGGCGTCGGATCTGTGCGTGCGCCTGGGCGGCGACGAGTTCGTCATGATCCTCGGCGGCGCCGGCGGCACCGAAGACATCAACATGCTGGCGCGACGCATCCTGGCGCACATCAACGAGCCGATCGTCTTCCAGGGCACGACCATTCTCCCAGGCGCCAGCGCCGGCATCGCCGTCTATCCGATCGATGCCGACAATGCTCAGGATCTGCTGGTTCACGCCGATCTGGCGCTCTACTCCGCCAAGAAGCTGGGCGGCGGCAACTTCTCGTTCTTCTCCGAAGAGTTGCGCCGCGAGCTCGACTATCGCAAACAGCTCGAGCACGACATCAAGGTCGCCATCGCGGAGCGGGCCTTCCAGGTCTATTTCCAACCGCAGGTTTCGCTCACCAACGGCACAATCAGCGGCATTGAAGCGCTGGTGCGCTGGAACCATGCCGAGCGCGGCATGATCCCACCCGGGGAATTCATTCCGGTCGCCGAAAAATGCGGCTTCATGCCCGAGATCGGCCGCATCGTCATCACCAAGGCGATCAACGAAGCCGCCGAATGGAACCGCGCCGGGATCGCCTTCGGGCGGCTTGCCGTCAACGTTTCCGGCACGGAACTGCGCGAGCCCGATTTCGATGCGTTTTTGTTCGGGACGCTGGAAAAGGCCGGGCTGCCGCCACAGAAACTGTCGCTGGAAATCGTCGAATCCGTCATTCTCGACGACGAAAAGACGGGCATCGCCGCCAAGCTGCGCCACATCAGAGCGGCCGGCGTCCATCTGGAACTCGATGATTTCGGCACCGGTTATGCCTCGCTCAGCCATGTTAATCCGAACGAGATCGACCGGCTGAAGATCGATCGTCGCTTCGTCCAGAACATCCATGAGAATGGCGACAATTCGAAGATCGTGCGCGCCATCACCGAGCTTGCCCGTGGCCTCGGCATCTCGATCGTCGCCGAGGGCGCCGAAACCGAAGCCGAACTCGATTCGCTGATGGCCATCGGCTGCGACCAGGTGCAGGGCTACTCCATCGCCTTCCCGATGCCGCACGACAAGGCGCTGGAATGGCTGACCGCCCGCATGCCGAAGAAGGCCAAGCTGACGGTGCTGCAGGGGAGCCTGGCATAGGCTTGCCTTTGTGCAGTCGTTGTCCCAAAACCGCTGCGCACTTTGGGCGACATGCACCGGCCGCCTTGGCGAGCCATTATTGACATGGCGGCCTGCAATAATCGCACCCGGATATTGCGAGTGATGACACTGTTTCGGCTTGTCTTGGCGGCACTGTTGATTTTTGTGGTCCCCGCCCATGGGGCCGACCGCACCATCTATCTCACCTTCGACGATGGCCCGCTGAACGGCACAAGCAACATCCTCGATGTGCTGGAAGCCGAGCAGGTTCCGGCAACCATGTTCATGGTCGGCATGCATGCGCAGGCGAGCGCCGCCAACAGAGCGCTCGTCCAGCGCGCCAGGCAGCTTGCGCTGGTGACGCTCGGCAACCACAGCTACAGCCACGCCAACAACCGCTACCAGCATTTTTACGCCGACACCGAAGGCGTCGTCGCCGACATGATGCGGGCAAACGCTGTGCTTGGGCTCAAGCCGGTGGTGCATGCGCGGCTGCCGGGGCGCGACGTGTTCAGGCTGCCCTCGATGTCGAAGAACGATACCTCGCTTGGCCTCGCCCAGGAGGGCCGTGAGGAGCCAGACTACGAGTTTGTCGCCGCCTCAGGCTTCTATCTCTATGGCTGGGATCACGAGTGGGTGCACAAGGACAGCGGCGAGCCGGTGCAGAGCGTCGACCATCTGGTCAGCGAGATCGATCACTTGTTCGGATATGGCCGCTTCGTCAAGCCCGGCAAGCTGATCCTGTTGATGCATGACGAGATGTTCCAGGACGGCTTCGACGGCAAGACGAAGCTGACCAATTTGATCACCGCGCTGAAGCTGCGCCACTACACTTTTGGGACAATCCGGGGCTACGACGACTGAGCCCTATCCTGCCCTAGCTTTCCACATTCGCCCGCAATGCCGCCAGCACCTGCGCGAACTCCGCCAGCCGCTCGTCAGACAGTCCGACCCGCAGCCGCTTGTCGAAGGACAACGCGGCCTTGCGCAATGTCTCGAACATCGATTCTCCGGCCGCGGTCAGTTCGACCAGATGAACCCGGCGGTTGACGGGATCGCGGCGGCGCATCAGCAGGCCCTGCGCCTCCATCGCGTTGAGATGGTGGGTCAGCGTCGCCCCCTGGATGCCGATCATGCCGGCAAGCTCGCGCTGATTGGCAAGCTTGCTCGATTTGACAGACAGCAGAGTGAGCCAGACCGGCAACGTACCGCCCGCTTCGACAAGAGCAGCATCGAAGGCTTGGGCGACAAGTTTGGCGGTGCGGCCAAGATTCATGCCGACTGGCGGGCGGTCAAAGGGCGTCATCGTCAGACACTAGGCGGTGTTCTCCGTAGAGGGAACTGAGTGATAGGCTTATACATTGACATCTAATCATTTGATATCTAATTATATGCGAACGGCGGGCAAAAAAGAGGAAATGCGGTCATGCAATATGTCTACATCGTCGTCCTCGGTCTTCATGTCATGGCCGGCGTGTTCTGGGCCGGCACCACCATCGCGGTCGGCCGCGATCCGGAGATCCGGGCAGAACGGTTCTTCCGGCCCCAAATGGGCGCGGCAGGCCTGGTTTTCCTCACCGGCATACTGCTTTGGTATTTCTTCCATGAAGGCCTTTTCGGCCCGATGGAGAAGGTGCTGGCGCTGGGAATCGCCACGGCTCTAATTGCCGCCGGCGTACAGGGCGCGCTGGTGGGTTCTGCCACCAGGCAGCTTGCCGGCACCGATGCGGCGACGGAAGCCCGGTTGCGCGCGAAAATGACAAGAGGCGAGCGCATCGCCGGCGGTCTATTGGTTATCACCGTGCTGTGCATGGCCGTCGCGCGGATGGTCTGAGACGCAGCACAATTTCACGGAATCGCATGTTGTCTGGCGACGAGCCAATGACGTGCGGGCGCGCGGTCGGACCGAAGTACACGGGCTCTCGTACGCAGGCCCGACCGCGCGTCACCGATTCTCGCGATAACGAATTTCAAATCCGCAAGCCGAACCTGATGCCGTCATAGATGGCCGCATGAATGTTGCGCGAGGCGACCGCGTCGCCGATGCGAAACAGCACGAAGCGCGCTTCCGGGTTGCGCGCCGGAAAAATGTCGCCACCGCTCACCAGCCGCTCGTAGTCCACCGCGCCACCGTTCTTCGACAGCGGTTTCAAGGACAAATAGAGATCGTCGAGCGGCAGCGTGCCGTGCTCGACCACCACCTGGTCGACCCTGCGCTCGCCGCGCCAGCCATCGGCGAAATCCGAGGCCAGTTCGGCGACCAGCAGGTTGCCCTCGCGCCGCACCGAGCGCAGCCTTGTGTTGATGGTGATGGTGACGCCCTTCTCCTGGAAGGCGCGCATATAGGGCACGTGGTTCATGCCGCCCATTTCCGGGGCAAAGAACCGCTCCGGCGAAACGAGTTCGAGTTTCGAGCCGGCATTGGCGATCAGTTCGGCCGCGCCCATGCCCTGATGGCCGCCATTGTCGTCATAGAGCAGCACATTTTCGGCCGGCTTGACGCTGCCGGCCATGATGTCCCAACTTGAGGTGACCAGGTTGTCGCCTGCCGTCAGCGGCGGGTTCTGCGGCAGGCCGCCGGTGGCAACCACCACAATGTCGGGCGACAGGGCCAGAACGTCGTCCTTCTCCGCCCAGGTGTCGTAGCGGATCTCGACGCCGAGCCGATCGAGTTCGGCCAGCCGCCAATCGATGATGCCGATCAATTCCTTGCGCCGTGGGTTCTGCGTCGCCAGCCGAACCTGGCCGCCGGCCTGTGACGATGCTTCCAGGATCGTGACCTTGTGGCCTCTCTCGGCTGCGACCCGCGCCACCTCCAGCCCGCCGGCACCGGCGCCGACGACGACAACTTTCTGCTTCGGCCCTTCGGTCTTGACGATGATGTGCGGGATATCGGCCTCGCGGCCGATCGCCGCATTGTGGATGCACAGCGCTTCGCCGCCTTCGTAGATGCGGTCCAGACAATAGGTGGCGCCGACGCACGGGCGGATCTCGTGCTCGCGGCCCTCCATCACCTTTTTGATGATGTGCGGATCGGCGATGTGGGCGCGGGTCATTCCGACCATGTCGAGCTTGCCGGTGGCGATGGCGTGCCGCGCGGTGGCTACATCGGAAATCCGCGCCGCATGGAAGGTCGGGAATTTTGTCGCCGCCCTCACCTCGCCCGCGAAATCGAGATGCGGCGAAGAGCGCATGCCGGTCACCGGGATAACCTTGGTCAACGCCGCGTCGCTCTCGATCGAGCCACGGATGATGTTGAGGAAATCGACCTTGCCGGAGCCGGCCAGCCGCTTTGCAATCTCGACGCCCTCCTCCTTCGATAGGCCTTTTTCGAAATCTTCATCGGCGACCATGCGGATGCCGACGACGAATTTATCGCCGACCGCCTCCCGCACGGCATCAAGCACCATGTTGGTGAAGCGCAGGCGGTTGTCGAGCGAGCCGCCGAATTCGTCGTCGCGATGGTTGGTGGCCGGCGACCAGAAGCCGTCCATCAGATGGCCGTAGGCTTCGAACTCGATGCCGTCGAGGCCGGCGGCCTGGCAGCGCTCGGCCGCCGACGCATAGTCGGCGACGATGCGCTCGATGTCCCAGTCCTCGATGGTCTTGGGAAAAGCGCGATGCGCCGGTTCGCGCACGGGCGAAGCCGAGAGCACCGGCAGCCAGTCGGCCTTGTTCCAGCCAGTACGGCGGCCGAGATGAGTGATCTGGATCATCACCTTGCAGTCGTGCTCGTGACAGGCGTCGGCGAGTTCGGCCAGCCACGGCACGATCCTGTCTTCATAGACATGCAGGTTGCCGAAGGCGGCCGGACTGTCGCGCGATACGATCGCCGAGCCGGCGGTCATGGTCAGCGCCATGCCGCCCTTGGCCTTTTCGGCATGGTAGAGCCGATAGCGTTCTTTCGGCATGCCATCCTCGGAATAGGCCGGCTCATGGCTGGTCGACATGACCCGGTTCTTCAGCGTCAGATGTTTGAGCTGGTAGGGCTGGAGAAGCGGATCGTTGCTGGTCATCGTCTTCCTGCGGTTTCAAATTGTGCTAATGAGCGGCAAAATTCGTTTTCAAGCATGTCGTCCCACACGCAATCCGGGGGCATGCGATAAGGATCCCGCCATGATCGACACCAAGACCCTCACCCAACTCGGCGCGCACGTCGAGACGCCACAAAGCCCCGAAGCAGCAGTCCTGGAGACCGTTCCGTTTTCGCGCGGCGACGGACCGCCGGCGATCGTGCGCTTCACCTGCCCGGAATTCACCTCGCTGTGCCCGGTCACCGGCCAGCCGGACTTCGCCCATATCGTCATCGACTACGCACCCGATGCGCTGCTGGTGGAATCCAAGTCGCTCAAACTGTTCATGACCTCGTTTCGCAACCATGGCGCCTTCCATGAAGACTGCACGGTCATGATCGGCCGCCGCATCGTGGCGGCAACCAAGCCGCTGTGGTTGCGCATAGGCGGCTATTGGTATCCGCGCGGCGGCATTCCGATCGATGTGTTCTGGCAAACCGGCGCTCCGCCCGAAGGCGCCTGGCTGCCCGACACCGGTGTCGCGCCCTATCGCGGGCGCGGCTGAACAAGGACGTCTTGACGATCGAGACCGCATCAGTTGAGCGGCAGACGCCGGTAGCGGCCAGGCTTGTTCGGATCGCTGAAATGGCCCATCGGCCCATGCTCGGCGAAGTGCCCCGCCCAACGCTTCATCGCGGCGGGGTCGAGCTCGACGCCCAGCCCGTGGCCTTCCGGCACACGCACCGTATTGCCGGTTTGGCGGGACGGACCGTCCTTGATGACGTCGCCGATCTGCCAGGCAAACAGTGACTGCGATGCCTCGGTGATCCACTGCGTCGCCGCCACGACATGCAGATAGGCTGACGTCATGATGCCGAGATCATTCGAGTAGCACCAGAAGCCCTTGCCCATCGCCTCGCAGGCAGCGATGAATTTCAGGGTTTTGGACAGGCCGCCGAGGGCGGCGAAATTGCAGACGAAGTAATCCGGAGCGCCAAGCGCCACCGCTCGTCTGAGGTCTGGAGTGTGCGTGGAAAACGGGATGCGCGAGTGCTGGCGCAGTGCTGCCATCTCCTCGAAAGTGGCGACCGGGTCCTCGTAGTTGCGGATGTTGAACGGCTCGATCTCGCGCAGCACCCAGCGCGCCGTGGTCAGCGACCATTGCATGTTGGAATCGAGCTTGATCTGCGCCTTTTCGCCCAGCGCCTCGCGCAGCATGCGCACGGTCCTGATTTCAAGCTGGGGATCGCCCATGATCAGCTTGCCCTCGAAGATCGTCGAGCCGTGCTCTTCGCGCATCTTCAGGCAGTAATCGACGATCGCTTCGGGCGTCATCTCGCCGCCCGCCCCATTCTGTGCCGCGCGAAAGGAGAAATATTCCGAAAACGGAATGTCCTTGCGCACCGCGCCGCCTAGCACCTTGTAGAGCGGCATGCCGAAGACCTTGCCTCTGATGTCCCAGAGCGCCAGTTCGACGGCGCCGAAGGCGACAGAGGCGGCGTTCTCGCCGGTATTGGCGGTGATCTGCCACGGCGGCACGCAGCGCGCCTCGCAATCGGCAATGTCGAGCGGATCGGCACCAATCAGCGCCGGCGCGATCTCGGCCTTGATCACCTCGCCGAAGTGCCACCACGGGGCCTCGCCCAATCCGACGACGCCTTCGTCGGTCTCGACTTCGATAATCGACTTCGAGGCGCCGCCATAGAGACCGGCCGTCCACCAGAACGGCGCATCGAGCGGAACGTTGACATGGGTGACGCGGATATTGGTGATCTTCATCGGTACCTATTCGCACTGATATTGGCTGAGGGCCCACTCGCCGGTCACCGACAACAGGTCCGTGATCTTCCAGTCGCCGTCGACCTTCTTGAATTTCCATTCCAGCCGGTGCGGGTTGCCTGATATGACGAAGGCGACGATGACCTTGGCCTGGTCGCCGTTGATCGCTTCAAGCGTCTTCAGGCTCTTGTCGATCTCGGCCTTGTCGTAGTCCGCATTGTCCAGCGCCATGTTGGGGTCGAGGCACTCGCCCTGCCCGGACTTGCGCAAGGCGTCGCTCTTGTCGAGCACGGTTTTCGCCGGATCGGTGAAATGGCTGCGCTCTGACGGATCGATCTCCAGCCCGACCCGATCGTAAAACGGCCGCACCACCGCTGTCGGGGATCCCGGCTGGACAGGTGCTGCGGGCGCTGCCTCGGCTGGCGACCATCCGACCGGCGGCGTTGTTGGTTCCACAGCCGCTCCGGGCGCATTTGCGGGCGGCGGCCCGCTGTCGCCCGGCGTAGTGTCGGCCGGGGCGTTTGCCGGCGGCGTACCCAACAAACCTTGCGCGGTGGCGCCACTCAGACCCACCGCCAGCAGGCACATGGTCGACAGTGCCGGGAACGGGCGATGGGCCATCGCATCACTCCGGTGTCTGGCCGGCCACGCATTCCAGCGCGCTGAGCGTCCAGTCACTGGTCTTGGACGCGATGTCCGATATCTTCCACTTGCCGTCGATCTTCTTGAGCGACCAGACCATTTCGCGCTTGGAATCGTCGCCCTCGGAGAAAAGGCTGAAGGATGCTGTAACCTCTGCGTTGTCGCCATCCAGCTTCTCAGACAGTTTCAGCGTTTTCGAGACGGTCTTCTGATCGAAATCCTGGGCGTCCAAACCAGGATCGAAATCGATGCAGGCGACCTGGTCCGGGTTCTTTTTCGTTGCCTGGTCGTTCAGGTCGAACAGTTTCGTCACCGGCTCGGTGAATCGATCCCGGTATTGTTCGTCGGCCTCGAACTTGACCGCCGGAACATAGAAGAACTTCACGGCATTGGACGCCGGACCGGCGAAGGCGGCCGCGGGCAAGGCTATCGAAAGGGCGGCAGCGAGCACTGTCAGTCTCATGCAGAATCTCCGGCTTTTGATGGCTTGAGCCTATCAATACCACGTATCCTGCATATCGGCTTTTTTGCGGCTCATGAAGTCCTGCAGCACCCTGATTCAGCCGTCCAGCCAGACGGTTTGAAGGTCCATCTCGAAGGTCTGGTGGACACCGTAGTTCTTCACCTTCTTGTTCATATGGCTGTAGAGCTTCTGCCAGAACGGTTGAATGATGACGCCCGAATCCTGCAGGATCTGTTCGACATCCTTCATCACCTCCTTCCGCTTCTCCACGTCGATGAGCGAAAGCGCCTGCTTGAGCTTGGCGTCGAAATCGGGATTCGAGTATGCCGATTCATTCCAGGCCTCGCCGGTGCGATATCCCAGCGCCAGCACCTGGACGCCGAGCGGGCGCATGTACCAGATCGTCATCGAATAGGGATATTTCGTCCAGTCGTTCCAGAAGGTCGAACCCGGCAACACCGTGCGCTTGACCTTGATCCCGGCATCGCGCAACTGGCCGGCAATCGCGTCGCCCGTATTTTTCTGCCAATCGTCCTCGATGGTGATCAGCTCATGCTCGAAGTCGGCCTGTCCGGCTTCCGCCATCAGCTTCTTGGCGCCGGCGGCGTCACGTGTCTTCTTGGGCAGCGGGTAGTATTCCGGGTGGATCGGGGCGACGTGGTGGTTTTCACCAGGTGTGCCTCGCCCGGCATAGCCAAGTTCGAGCACCGCATTGTTGTCGACGGCCATCTGCAGCGCATTGCGCACCCGCTGGTCGTCATAGGGCTTGTGGGTGATGTTGGTGCGGGCAACCAGCGTCGTCGCCGTCGCCACTTCCGATTTCACCAGATCCATCTTGTCGAGGATGTCGATGAAGTCGGCGGGCGTCTCGAAATTGAGGTCGATCTCGCCGGAGTCGAATGCATTGATCGAGGCGTTGAAGTCGGTGCCATAGTCGATGAATTGGACACCGTCGAGCGGCGCTTCACCACCCCACCATTTGCCATTCTCGCGGCGCTTGACGACCGCCTTCTGGCCGACATCGTATGAGACCAGTTCGAACGGTCCGGTGCCAATCGGCTTCTTGATCGGATCGGCACCGTCGGCATCGAAGTTGCGGTGCACGACGAGCGCCGGATAGTCGGTGAAATTCGGGATCAGCGAGATGTCGGGTTCGCTGAGCTTCAGCTTGACCGTGTTGTCGTCGACCTTGGTGATCGCGCCATCCCTGGCCTTTTTGGTCTTTGCGTCGATCAGCGCGCCGACACGTGCGGCCATCGAATTGCCGGCGACGCCTTTCTCGCACCAGCGCGTCAGATTGTAGGCGACGTCATCGGCGTTGAAAGCATCGCCGTTGTTCCAGGTGATGCCCTTGCGCACATGCAGCACATATTCGGTGGCGTCGTCGTTGATGTCCCAGCTTTCGAGCAGGACCGGCTCGAATGTGAATTGCCTGGTGTAGCGGACCAGCGGCTCCAGCCAGCAGCGCGAAATGTTGGCCAGTTCCACCCAGTCGTAAGTGCGCGGGTCCTTCTGTCCCTTCACCGACATCGATACACGCAGCGTTCCGCCTTTCTTCGGCTCCTGCGCCACCGCCCGGTCGGGTACGGCAAGGCCGATCATGCCGTAGGCAAGCGCCGTCGAGGCGCCGAAGGCGCTTGCGAGCGCCAGGAATTCGCGCCGGTCGACACGACCGGCACGTGCTTCGACCGCCATCGCCTCGATAGCGCTCGGCACGCGATCACCATTGCTGCTGAAGAGTGTCATTTTTTCCTCCCGTCTGGTTCCCATTTGGTCTTCGTGCGTCGCCTCAACTGACGCTGTCCGGCAGCCTCTCCTCGCGCCGCGCGATGAAGTCTGTCAGGCCATCGGCGATGCCTTCGTCGAGCTTCGGCTCCTCATAGTCCGCCAGCATGTTGCGTGCCTTCTCGCGGCCGCGCGTGTCGTGGTCCTTTGCCCCTTCGGCCTTCCACTGCTCGAACGAGTTGAAGTCCATGATCGAGGGCATGAAGAAGGCGGACTCGAAATGGTCGAGCGTGTGCTGGGTGCCCAGGAAATGGCCTTGCGGTCCCACCTCGCGGATCGCCGCCATCGCTTCCTTGAAATCGTCGAACGGCAGCCCGCCGGCATATTTGTACCAGCCGATCAGCTGTTCGCAGTCGGTCGCGAATTTCGAATAGCCGCAAGTCAGGCCGGCCTCGAGCCATCCGGCGGAGTGCCAGATGTAGTTGGCGCCGGCCAGGATGGCGGCATGCATCAGCATGTTCGCCTCGTAGCCCGCCTGCGCATCGTTGAGCTTCGACCCGACATGGAAACCGGACGTGCGCCACGGCAGCCGGTATTTCCGCGCCAGGGCTCCCATCAGATACATCATCTGCGCCGCCTCCGGCGTGCCGCCCATGGGAGCGCCGGTCTTCATGTCCACCGTCACCATGAACTGCCCGTAGATCTGCGGCGACCCCGGACGCAGCAGTTGCGTGAACGCGATGCCCGCCAGCGCTTCCGCGTTGACCTGCGCCACCGCGCCCACGGCGGAGGCCGAGGTCGAGGCGCCGCACAGCGCGAAGGGCGCGAGGATCAGCGGCTGGTTGCTCCGCGCATAGACCTTCATCGCGTCCAGCATGGTGGCGTCCCACACAAGCGGCGAATTGCAGTTGGTGATCGACACCAGGACCGGGTTGTCGCGGACATAATCCTCGCCGAACACGATGCCCGCCATCGCCATCGTGTCTTCCGCCCGATCCTTGGACGTGACGATGCCCATGAACGGCTTGTCGGAGTGCTTCAGTGCCGAATGGATGATGTGGAGGTGACGCTTCGGCACCGCGATTTCCATCGGCTCGCAGATGATCGAACTCGATGAGTGCAGCGCCGGCGCCATGTAGGCGAGCTTGTGGAAATTCTGCAGGTCGGCGAGCGTGCCATAGCGCCTGTTGTTGTCGAGGTCGCGCACATAGGGTGCGCCGTACATCGGCGCGAAAATGGAGTTGTTGCCGCCCACGCGCACCGAACGCTGCGGATTGCGCGCATTGAGCGTAAACTCCGACGGGACCTTCGAGACGAGTTCCATCAGCAAGGCACGGTCGATGCGGACACGTGTCTCCGAAACGTCTGCCCCCGCGGCCTTCCAGATCGCAATGGCCTCGTCGTCGCGGAACTCGCACCCCACCTCTTCGAGGATGCTGAGCGACTCCTGGTGGATCAGTTCGACCGCCTCGTCCGGGACCATCTGATAGACAGGTATCTGGCGGACCAGCGTCGGAAACGACGTTACGGGCGCTCCGCGCAGCGCTTTGCGCCCGAGGCGGCCGCCACTTCGACGATTAACGTGTTCGGTCACTTCAGGGGCCGGTGCGTTCATGGCAACTCCATTCCACTCATTGGGACCAGCCTAACGGGACAAAATGTGGATGTGACGCTGGAAAATCCTGATCGCTTGTATAAGCTGAGCTTATGCGAAGCCTGCGCCATCTCCTGCCCTCGGCCGGCAGCCTGATCGTCTTCGAGGCCGCCGGGCGGCTGTCGAGCTTCACCGCCGCCGGGCGCGAGCTCGGCATGACGCAGGCCGCCGTCTCCTATGCGGTGCGCGGGCTGGAAGAACAGCTTGGTGCCAAGCTTTTCCAGCGCCGCCACCGCCAGGTCATCCTGACCGAGGCCGGTGAGCGCTTCCACGCCGACGTCTCGCTCGGCCTTTCGCATATCCGAAAGTCGGCGGAGGATCTGCGCCTGCAGGCAACCGGCGGCCACGTTACGCTGGCCGCCTCGACGGCCTTCGGTTCCTTCTGGATGATGCCGCGCCTGCAGCAGTTTCGCGACGAACTGCCCGGCATCGACCTGCGCATCCAGACCGCCGACCGCGACCTCGACATCATCGCGGAAGGCATCCCGCTCGGCGTGCGCGGCGGCGAGCCGAGGGACTGGCCGGACTATCACTCGCTGCCGCTGGCGGACGAGGAGATATTTCCCGTCGCCGGCACCAGCTATGCGGCAAAGTTCGGCCTGCCCAAATCCGTCGCGGAACTGGCCACGCACCGCCTCATCCATCTTGAAGAGCCGTATCGCGAGGCGGCCAGCTGGGACGAATGGTTCCTGTCGGCCGGCGCCAATCTCAGCGACACCGCACGCGGCCTGCGCATCAACGACTATGGCCTGGTGATCCAGGGCGTCATGGAAGGGCAAGGCATCGCTCTGGGCTGGCGGCACCTCGCCGAGCGGCTGCTGGCATCGGGCCTGCTGGTGCCGGTGACGGATCATGTGCTGAGGACCGGCAAGGCGTTCTACGTCGTCTGGCCAAAGAACCGGGAACTGAGCGAAAATGCGCGCAAGGTCAGGGATTGGCTGGCGGCGCAGGCGTGAGGGAACAGTGCCTCCCAGTTCCTTGGAAGTCGGCGGGACAGCACCGCGCTATTCCGCCTACATCGAATGCTTCCTCATCGCCTTCGAATCCGCCTATAGTGGCGCCATGCCCATCCGCCAGCTTTCCGAAACGATGATCAACCAGATCGCCGCAGGCGAAGTCATCGAGCGTCCGGCAAGCGTGGTCAAGGAACTGGTCGAAAATGCGCTCGATGCCGGTGCTTCGCGCGTCGAGATCGTCACCGCCGGCGGCGGGCTGAACCTGATCCGCGTCACCGATGACGGCTCCGGCATTCCCGAACCGGAGCTGGCGCTGGCGATTGCGCGTCACTGCACCTCCAAGCTCACCGAGGATATCAACGACATCCGCTCGCTCGGCTTCCGCGGCGAAGCGCTGCCGTCGATCGGCTCGGTGTCGCGGCTGTCGATCCGGTCGCGCACGGCAACAAGTGACAGCGCCGCCGAGATCGGTATCGACGGCGGCCGCGTTTCGGCCATCAGGCCGGCGGCCGCCAATCGCGGCACCACGGTAGAGGTGCGCGACCTGTTCTTCGCAACGCCGGCCCGGCTGAAATTCATGAAGGGCGAGCGCGCCGAAAGCTCCGCGACCAGCGATGTGATCAAGCGCATCGCCATTGCCTTCCCCGCCGTGCGCTTCACGCTGGCCGGCTCGGATCGCTCGACACTGGAACTGCCGGCGGCCGACGACGGCGCGGAAGGCAGTCTGCGCCGCATCGCCCAGGTGATGGGCGCCGACTTTCCCGACAATTCCATTGCCATCGACGCGATGCGCGAAGGCGTGCATCTGACCGGTCACGTGTCGATCCCGTCCTTCACCCGCGCCAATGCGCTGCAGCAATATGCCTATGTCAACGGCCGCCCGGTGCGTGACAAGCTGATCGCCGGCGCCATTCGCGGTGCCTATGCCGACGTCTTGCCGCGCGACCGCCATGCGGTAACGGTGCTGTTCCTGTCGCTCGATCCGGCTATCGTCGACGTCAATGTCCACCCGGCCAAGGCCGATGTGCGCTTCCGCGACCCTGGCTTGGTGCGCGGGTTGATCGTCGGCTCGATCCGCCAGGCGCTTGCCGATTCCGGCATCCGCGCGGCCACCACGGGCGCTGCCGGCATGATGGCCGCTTTCCGGCCCGGCCCCGCATCCTACGGTCACGGCGGCCCGGCGAACGGCCACCGCAGCTACGACGCGGCCTACCGCGCGTCGGGCTCGTCCGGCTTCGATGCTGCCCGTTCATCCCAGCGCCCTCTCGACATGGGTTTCGAGGGAGCGGGCTTCGAGCATCGCGGTTTGCGCGAAAACGAACAGGCGGCGTTCGATGCCGGCGCCAGCGCCGATGCGCGCGCCGGCCAGACCGAAGCGGCCGAGACTTTGCTTGGCGCGGTGCTGGGTGCGGCACGCGCGCAGGTGCATGAGAACTACATCGTCGCGCAGACTAGGGATTCGCTCGTGATCGTCGACCAGCACGCGGCGCATGAGCGTCTGGTCTATGAGGCGCTGAAAAATGCGCTGCATTCGCGCCCCGTGCCCTCGCAGATGCTGCTTCTGCCTGAAATCATCGATCTGCCCGAAGAGGATGCCGAGCGGCTTGCCCTGCATTCCGAGACGCTGGCACGTTTCGGGCTCGGTATCGAGCGCTTCGGCCCTGGCGCCGTTGCGGTGCGCGAGACGCCGTCGATGCTCGGCGAAACCAATGTCGGGCAATTGGTGCGCGACCTAGCCGACGAGATCGCCGACAACGACACGGTCGAGACACTGAAGGAGCGGCTGGACAAGATCGCCGCGACCATGGCTTGCCACGGCTCGGTGCGCTCCGGCCGCCTGCTCAAGGCCGAAGAGATGAACGCGCTGCTGCGGCAGATGGAGGCGACACCAGGCTCCGGCACCTGCAACCACGGCCGCCCAACCTATATCGAACTCAAGCTGGCGGATATCGAAAGGCTGTTCGGGCGGCGTTGAGGTCTTGCTATCGGCGTCCCGCTTCATTTCCTCTGGCGGTATTTTTTGGTCTTGCGGTCAAAGGCATAGTCCATCGTATATCCGGCGCCGCCACCTCGAAAATTCACCGAAATGATGTCCTTGCCTCGCTCGGCCCACTTCTGGACGTTCGCATAGATGGACGTCATCAGCATGCCGGCATTGCAGTTATCATCATCATCGAAGGCGATCTCCTGAACGACCTTCCTGCTGCTCTTTTTGATGACCCGCATCTTCGCCATGCAAGTGCCTGAGTCGGTGTTCGTATAAAGTCCGGCAAACCTGTGGGCCGCTGTTTCGGCCCAGAAGGGAATCTCGACGGTTCCGTCGAGCTTTGGGTCGCCAGTATCGTCCAGACTCGCGACCTTCTTGAGCGTGACGGGATACGTGTCTGCCCCCTTGCTCCAGGTGCCGGTCGCGCCGCTTTCAGCCATGTCGAGGGAAAATGGGCATCCGGTGGTGTCGACGGGGATCTTTGAGCCAACCACCAATATCCGGTCGAATTCCTTGTCGTTCGAAATCTCGCAGAGCGCGAGCCTGGTGCCGTTGAGCTTGCCGAACACGGCTATCGGGCTTTGTTTCGCGTCGTAGAAGTAGCTTCCCTCGACGGTCATGCCGCTGCCGAAGCCGTCATATGTCTGAAGCGAGACATGAACGGGCTGGGAGCCGATGGACCCTTCGTAATTCTCCACGTGATACCAACCCGCGGCGGCCTTCCCGCTCAGCAGAAGCACACAAGAAATTACGGATATGGACCATCTTCCCATCCCGACCCCGCTGTGTTCCACAAAAGCGGCCCACCATAGCCGCCCGCCTGGCGCATGTCTGCATCACAGCGGGCACGGGTAGTGTCTCAGTTTGAATTTCCGATCTTCGACCTTGGAAGATTCGCTACGCCGTCTCGCCGGGTGTAGGGTCGTCAGATCTTACGGAGCATTTCACGGAGGATAGTGTGCGTAGTTTGATCCTTGGCATGGCTGCCCTCGTGCTCACCTCCTCATTTGCGCAGGCAGCAGGCGACATCACCGCCGGCCGGGCAGTCACGGTGAAATGCCAATCGTGCCACGGCAAGGAAGGCCTCGGCAGAGCTCTGGCCGGCGGTGGCGAAGCGCCCAATCTCGCCGGGCAGAAGTACGACTATCTCGTCCACTCGCTGATGGCTTACAAGGCCGGAGAGCGCAAGAGTTATATGATGTCGTTGGTCGTCAACCACCTGAGCGATGAAGACATCGCCAATGTTGCGGCTTACTATGCCGCGATCAAGATTACCGTCGAAGCTCCGCCGCCTTAAGCCACCTTTTTGTACGGTCCGCGCTTGCCCGGCTTCGGCGCAACGGCATCCATCTTCTCGCAAAGATCGTCCATCGACCAAGCGTCTGAGACACGCCAGCGGCCATTGCCGGCGTCATTTTCAACGTCTTGTGCATTTTGATGAAGTTGTACCAGACGGTGTAGATCGCGACCATGTGGATATGGTTTTCGAACTTCTTTGAGAACGCATTGGTAAGGCGCGTGAAGCGGCGGTTTGCCATGCGCATGGTGAGGTTGGCGCGCTCGATATGCGACGTGCTGACATGCACCGGATCGGGATTGCCTTCGGCTCGGGATTTGAGTCCGGAAACAGCTCCAATCTTTTGCTTTAACGCTTCAAATTCACAACGATGACGCCGCCGAGCGCCAGCGCGCCGCCGAGGATGCCAAGCAGCGTCGGCACTTCGCCCAGCCAGAAGAAGCCGATCAGGGCAGACATGGGCGAAACCAGATAGAGGAAGTTCGACGCACGTGCGGCCGGCAGACGCGACAGAGCGGTTGCCCATGCGGCATAGGCGATGAGGCTGGGCACGATGCCGAGAAAGATCACAGCGCCGAGACCGGCGGTGTTGGCAACCGCTGCCTGCGCAAAGCCGCTCGGCAGGAAGGGTGCCAGGCAAAGTGCGCCAAGCACCATATTGGAGGCCGAAATGGTCAACGGATGATGGCGGGCAAACAGCGGCTTCTGGACGATGGTGTTGACGGCCGAGCACAAGGCCGAGCCAAGCACCAGCAGGGCACCGGTGTTAAAATGCAGGCCATGCCCGTCGGCCATGGCGATGACGCCAATGCCAGCGAAGGAGATCACCGTGCCGGCCCAGGCCATGCCCGAAAAACGCTCGCCAAGCAACGCCATTGCCATGATGGCGGTGAAGATCGGGCTGACATTGATAATGAAGCCGGCGGCACCGGCCGAGACGGTCAGTTCGCCGAAATTGAGCATTACCGTGTAGAGCGCGACGAAGATGGCGCCGCCAAAGACCAGGCGCCACACTTCGTCGAGCCTGGGCAGCGCCGGGCGCTTGACGGCGAGGAAGATCGCCGCCGGCACGGCGGCGATGGCAAAGCGCAACGCACCGAGTTCCAGCGGTCCGAAGGCGGCAAGACCGGCACGGATCGCCGGAAAGGCCGATGCCCAGCCGACCACCGTCAGTGCCACCGCGATGGCTGCCGTGGTGTCCATCCGCTGTGTCGGATTCAACGTACTGGTCATTGCGCTCATCTCACTGCCCTCGTATTCTTCGGTCCCGAAAGGCAGAAAACGCCTTTTCGGGCCGGTTGACAAACGACCAAATCGAGGATCACCTGTGACTATGGATCACAGCTCGTACACAATGGTACCGCTCGAAACGCTGCGCGCCTTCGACGCCGCGGCGCGAACGGGCAGCTTTTCGGCGGCGGCAGAAAAGCTCAACATCACCCACGGCGCCGTTAGCCGGCAGATCGCCAAGCTCGAAGACTGGCTGGGATTGAAAGTGTTCGATCGCGGCGCGCGCGGCGTCTCGCTGACCATCGAAGGCAACCGGTTGCATCTGCGCACGGCCGAAGCCTTCGCGCTCATATCGAGCCATTCCGACCGCTGGGTCGAGCCGCGCGGCACCGCCGTGGTGAGGCTGACCTCGATCCCCTCGGTCAGCGGGTTGTGGCTGATGCCGCGCATGGCAGCGCTGGAGAACGATCCTTCCAAGCTGCGCATCGTACTTGACGTCGACATCCGCCAGGCCGACCTTGCCGATGAGGGTATCGATCTCTCGATCCGCTGCGGCCGCGGCGGCATTCCGGGCCGCATTTCGGTGCAGCTTTTCGAGGAACATGTCTTCCCCGTCGCGTCACCCGAGCTTGCCCGCGAGATCGGGCGCGGCGACCCTGCCCGGCTGCTCAAATATCCGCTGATCAACGATTCCGACGCGTCGGCCTGGCGCGCCTGGTTTGCCGCACAAGGCATGGACTACCGCCCGCGCCCGCAGGACCGCCGCTTCGAGGATTACAATCTGGTGCTCGACGCCGCCGCCTATGGGCTCGGCATCGCGCTGGCGCGCCCGCCGCTGACCGGGCATCAGTTGGAGTCGGGCCGCATCACTCCCGTCGACGAGCGTACCGCGCTCAATCCGGTGTCCTACTGGCTCGACCGACCGATGGGGCGGCCACGTGCCGCCGCGGCGGAACTGGCGCGCCGTATCGCTGTGCAGGCAGGCCTGGCGCCGGAAAAGATGGAAGCCTTCATCGACGCCGAGGGTTAGCGCAGCACCAGGAGAACGAACCCGACGATCGCCGCTGCCAACAGCCCGGCAGCCAACGATGTCAGCCCCACGCTCATCTGCCTGCTTCCGGGCCGCACGTTGCTCGACCGGGAAGCCGCCTGCCCTCGTCCCGCAACCGCATTGGCGTCGGTCGCGCGGCGCAGGGCCGGAACCTCAGGTGAGAGAAGCGCAAGCCATGGCAGTGCGGCAGGCCTTGCGGCGGCTCCCTCATCGACCCTTGCCAGGGGCGGTGTCAGGCCACGTTGCGTGGTGTCGCCGTCGGCCGGTCTCCTCGCCGCAGTCGGTGCCGGCGCTGCATCACCGGCTGTTTCACCGTCCGGTTCCGCGAGCGCCAGATAGGCCTGCACCATGTCTGCTGGGCTCTCGCGGTCGCCGGTAATAAGAGCACAGGCAGTGTCGGTGTCGCTGCCGGACGCACGGGCGCGCCGGATGGTGGCGGCGGCGCCACCAGCGCCTTCACGAGAGCGGCTTTTACTGGATCGGCCTTTGCCGACGGCACGGCCTGCGGCGTCATCGCTTCCCTGAGCAAGGCGGCAAGACGAGCAGAGGAAATGTCCATTGTGCCCCGGCAACAGCGTTTTTCTCCCCAACAATAGGGGTTCAGCATTGTCTCAGGCTTGTCACATGCTTGACCTCGCCGGGAATTTATGGCGATGAAATCCCCATGAACCTCAGCGTCCCTGCATGATGAACCGTTTCGAAGGCCCCGGCGGCAAGGAAGCCCGCATCCGCTATCTCGATGGCGACTTCCAGGTTACCAGCCCCGGCGCATTCGTGCGCTGCGCGGTGACAGGCGAAAGCATTCCGCTCGATGAGCTGAAATACTGGAGCGTCGCCAGGCAAGAGCCCTATGTCAGCGCAACTGCATCCCTGCGCCGCGAAATCGAGGTGCATCCGGAGTTGCGTAAGCGCTCCACCTCTTGATTTAGCGCAATTCCGGACGGAAAACCGTTTCACACTTTTCCTGGAATTGCGCTAGCCCTTCAGCTTTCGCTGACGCCAGGCATCGAGCGTTTCGTCGATGATGCGTTCGGGCACGTGATCCAGCTCGAAAACCGTGTCGATCTCCAGCACATCGAGCCGGTCGAGAAAGTCCTGTGAGGCGCCATGGCGCATCCGGGCGGCGTCCTTGGCGGTGGTGATGAGGCCGAGCCCTTCGGCACGGGCCGTTGCCGCCAGTTCGGCAAGCTCGTCCTCGGCATAGAAATGATGGTCCGGAAACGGCCGCGTCAACACCAACTCGCCGCCGGCCTCGCGCACCGTGTCGAAGAATTTCTCGGGATGGCCGATACCGGCGAAGGCGAGGAATCGCTTGCCGGCAAGCCCTGCCCTACCGCTTGGCTCGGTATGGGCTTCGAAGATCGCCCGGCCGGCGCGTGCCGCCTGGCGGACGACGGCGTCGGCGGCGATGCCCTCGCCCATCTTCAACAGCCCGCTGGTGAAGACCAATTGGTCGACGACCTTGGCCCTGAGCGGACCGCCCGGAATGACGCGGCCGTTGCCGATCCCGTAGCGCGCATCGACGACGACCAGCGCGTAGTCGATGTGGATGCGCGCGCTCTGAAAACCATCGTCCATGATCAGGAAATCGCAGGCATGCTTTTCCAGCAGCAGCCGGGCGCCGGCGGCGCGGTTCGGCGTCACCGCCACCGGCGCATGTTCGGCGAGCAGCAGCGGCTCGTCGCCGACATGCCTGGCGCTGTCATGACTGATATCGACGACATGCGGCTCGGCAAAGGAGCCGCCATGGCCGCGCGACAGGAAGCCCGGCTTGAGATGCATGCGTTTGGCCTGTTCGGCGAGCGCGATGGCCACCGGCGTCTTGCCAGTACCGCCAACAGTGAAATTGCCGATGCACAGAACCGGTGCCTCGATCTTCTCGCGCTTGGCCCGCCGCATGCCGCGGCCGGCGGCGAGCGCATAGATGGCCGATAGCGGCGACAGTGCCAGGACCCGCCAGTCCGGCTCTTCCCACCAGAATGGTGGTGCTTCGGAAGCCACGCTAGCGCCCGTTCGCGCCCTTCAGGCGCGACTTGACGACCAGCGGCTGGATGTAGGGCTCAAGCGATTTCAGCGTACGGGCCAGCGCACCGCGCATCTCGTCGACGGTCGCCACGCCCGCCGCCATCATCTCGTGGCGCGCCACTTCGTTGGTCAGGAGGAAATTGACGGCGCCGGCCAGCATGTCGCGATCGCGCACCAGCTTGGCGCCGCCGCTGTCGAGCAGACGCTGGTAGGCCTCGCGAAAATTCTGCACGTTGCGGCCGGCGAGAACCGCCGTGTCGAGCATGGCCGGCTCCAGCGGGTTCTGGCCACCCTCGGAGGTCAGCGAGCGGCCGACGAAGGCGATTTCGGTCAGCCTGAGATAGAGCCCCATCTCGCCGATCGTATCGCCAAGCAATATGTCGGTGTCGGCAGTGATCCTGTCGCCTTTGCTGCGCCGGGCGACTTTCAGGCCCATGCCGGAAATCTGCGCCGCCAGCGCCTCGGCGCGATCGGGATGGCGTGGAACGACGATCGTCAGAAGACCAGGGTGACGCTTGTGCAGCGTCGCGTGGACTTCCGCCGCGACCACCTCCTCGCCGTCATGGGTCGAGATCGCCGCCCAGGTCGGGCGCGCGCCGATCTGCCGCCGCAGCGTCGCCAGCACCCGTTCGTCGACCGGCGGCGGCGAGGTATCGACCTTGAGGTTGCCCGACACGGTGACCGGCCGCGCGCCGAGCGCTAGAAACCGTTCGCCATCGACATCCGACTGCGCCACCACATGAGCCAGGTTCTCGAACAACGCCTCGGCGATGTTGGCCCGTTTCTTCCACGACCTGAACGAACGGTCGGACAGCCTGCCATTGACCAGCACCTGCGGCACGCGGCGCGCGCCAAGCTCGAGGATGGTCATCGGCCAGATCTCGGATTCGGCGATGATCGCCAGATCCGGCTGCCAGTGATCGAGGAACCGGCTGACCGCCGGCTTGAGGTCGAGCGGCACATACTGATGGATGATGCGGCCACCGAGCCGCTCGTCGGCGACTTGCGCCGAGGTGACCGTGCCGGTCGTCAGCACGATGTTGACGCCGTAGTCGAGAATGCTTTCGACCAGCGGCACGACGGCTATGGTCTCACCGACGCTCGCGGCATGGATCCAGATCACCGGACCCTCGGGCCGCGGGCGGCCCGCGACGCCATAGCGCTCGCGCCGGCGGTAGCGATCTTCCTTGCCGCGCGAGGTGCGCCAGGCGACATAGGGCCCAACCAGCGGATAGGCGGCCGCCCCCGCGAAACGGTATGCCGACAGCATGGCTCGCGCCCAGCGACCGCTCATCGCGCGGCATCCACGAGACGGTAGGCCTCGGCGGTCGCGGCATTGAGCGCAACCGTCACTTCCTGGCGCTTGCGCTCCATTTCGGCGTCATCGGCGCCGGCCGCCACGAAGATCGGCGACCCGATGACGATCGACGATCGGCCGAACGGCAAGTTGATGGTGGTCTTGTCCCAGCTCTTGTCCAGCACCTTGCGGCGGCTGGTGGTGATGGCGACGGGCAGTAGCGGCCGACCCGAGAGGCGCGCCAGGAGAACGATGCCAAGCCCTGCGTCTCGCGGCGTACCGTGCGGAATGTCTGCGATCATGGCGACGTTCTTGCCGACAGCGAGCGACTTTTTCAGGGCGATAAGCGCTTTTGCCCCGCCCTTGTCGAGATGCCTGGCATTTTCTCGCCCGCCCGAACCGCGCACCGCCTCGATACCGAATTTCTCCAGCATCAGCGCGTTGAGTTCTGCATCGGCGCTGCGCGAGACCATGGCGACCAACGGCTTGCGCTTGGGGTAATAGGCCGGCGTCAGCAGATGCTGGCCGTGCCACAGAACGATGATACCGGGCTCGAACTCGGTATAGGCATCGCCCGAAAACCGCGCCGATCCCTCGACGACACGGTTGGTGAGGCGGACGAACCGGACGAACTGGGCGAACAGGCTGGCGATGGCGTTCTTGACGAATCGCGACTCCGCCAGCGGTTGGCGAATCTTGCGCCAGAAGGCCTTGGTCGTGCGGCTGCGTCCCCTGCCCGTGGGCGCGGCATCGCTTTCTGGCCCTTTCGCCAGGTCATGCTCCATCGAAGTCAACCGGCAGCCTTGTTGTCAGGGTCAAGCAGCCGGTGCAGATGAACGACGAAATAACGCATGTGGGCATTGTCCACGCTGGCTTGCGCCTTGGCTTTCCACGCCGTGTGCGCGGATTGATAGTCCGGATAGATGCCAACGATGTCGAGCCCGTCGAGATCGCGGAAATCGGTGCCGCCAAGCTTCTTCAGCTCGCCACCGAACACCAGATGCAAAAGCTGTTTCTTTCCGTCTTCCGCGGCCATGTCGGTCCTTCACATATCGTGAGTTTGTGACAGGTCTAGACCAAAGCCGCCGACTTTGGAACCTTAGAGCCTGATGAATTCATCTCGTTTAGGAAAGCGCTTTCACGCATCCAGCCCGGCGATGACGTCGGCGAGCACGGCCAGCAGTTCACCGCTGCCGGCGGCAAGCGCGCCGTGGCGGGTCACCTCGCCGGCATAGAGCGGGGCGCGGCCATGCTGGTCGAGCAACTGGCCGCCGGCCTCGCGCAAGATGAGATCGGCCGCCGCAATGTCCCAGTCATGCGCATTCGGCTTGACGAAAGTGGCATCCAACGCGCCATTGGCGATCATGGCCAGCCGATAGGCGAGCGAAGGGCTATAGGGCGCCCGCTTCAGCCGCGCCTGCCATTCGGCCGGCATCAGGTCGGTCAACTGCTTCAGCCCGGAAATCTCGGCCGTATCCGCCAGCTTGCGCACCGCAATGCGCTTGCCGTTGCGGAAGGCGCCCTGGCCGGGCAGCGCCCAATAGGTCTCCTCCATCGCCGGGCATTCCAGCACGCCGGCCAGCGTGCGGCCATGCTCGACGACGGCAACGCTGACGCACCAGGTGCGCTGGCCTTCCAGGAAACCGCGCGTGCCGTCGATCGGGTCGACGACGAAGGTGCGGCGTGCCGAAAGCCGAACCGGATCGTCGACTGTTTCTTCCGACAGCCAGCCATAATCCGGCCGTGCCGCCAGCAGCGTTTCGCGCAGATAGGCGTCGGCGGCGTGATCGGCCTCGCTGACCGGCGAAGTGCCGCCCTTCATCCAGACTTGCGGGCTGTTGCCGAAGTAGCGCATGGCGATGATCCCAGCCTCGCGGGCGGCATCACGCAGCAGCGGCAAATCTTCGGTGGCGCCGGCAGTGGTCAGATCATGCTCCGGCAAGGGTCATGCCTTCGATCAGGAGCGTCGGGGCCGCAGTGCCGAAATTGCGGTCGAGGTCATCGGCCGGCACCATGTTGAGGAACATGGTCTTCAGGTTCGAGGCGATTGTGACCTCGGCGACCGGATAGGCCAGTTCACCATTCTCGATCCAGAAGCCCGAGGCGCCACGGCTGTATTCGCCGGTGACCATGTCGACGCCCTGGCCGAACACTTCGGTGACGTAGAAGCCGGTCTTGAGCGATTTGATCAGCTCTTCCGGCGAGCGCTCGCCAGGCTCGATGGCGAGATTGGTGGAGGATGGCGAGACGGAAGAGCCGCTGCGCGCCCCGCGTCCGTTGGTGACGAGCCCAAGCTCGCGCGCCGCCGATGTCGACAGGAACCAGTGGTTGAGCACGCCCTTTTCGACCATTAACAGCTTTTCGCCCTCGACGCCTTCGCCGTCGAACGGACGCGAGGCCTGGCCACGCCGCCTGAGCGGCTCGTCGGTGACGGTGATGGCGGACGCGGCCACCTGCTTGCCCATCATGTCGCGCAGGAACGAGGTCTTGCGCGCGACCGAGGCACCATTGATGGCGCCGGCAAGATGGCCGGCGATGCCGCGCGCGACGCGCGGATCGAACACCACGTCGACCGGTCCGGTCGCCGCCTTGCGCGCGCCGATGCGGCGCACCGCGCGTTCGCCGGCCTTGCGGCCGATGTATTCGGGTGTATCCAGATCGGCAAAATGCTGGCGCGAGGAGAATTCATAGTCGCGCTCCATGCCCGTGCCCTCGCCGGCGATGACGCTGGCCGAGCGCGAGAAACGCGAGCCGACATAGTGGCCGAGGAAGCCGTGCGAGGTGGCCAGAACCAGACCGCCCAGGCCGGCACTGGCGCTGGCGCCAGCCGAATTGGTGACGCCCTTGACGGCAAGGGCCGCCGCTTCGGCTGCAAGTGCGGCCTCTTTCAACTGGTCGGCCGACACTTCGGTAGCGTCGAATAGGTCGAGATCGCGCGTCTGGTTGGCGAGCAATGCCGGGTCGGCCAGCCCCTGATAGGGATCCTGCGGCGACACTTTCGCCATCGCAACGGCGCGCTCGGCCAGCACCTTCGGATCCGAGGCCGCTGTCGCCGAAACACTCGCCACCCGACCACCGACGAAAACGCGTAGCGCGACATCCTCGCTCTCGGAGGCCTCTGTACCCTCGACCTTGCCGAGACGCACCGACACCCCGGTCGAGCGGCCGCGCACGGCCACCGCGTCGGCGGCATCGGCGCCGGCCTTTTTGGCAGCCTCGACCAGAGCCGCGACGCGGTCGGTCAACTTTGCTGCGTCTGATATATCGGTCATACCTGAAATCCTGCTGGTGCGGCCGGCGTCCGGTCGTTGCCCACCCATCTATTGTTCCGGTCCGGCTTGTGCAATGGCATAGCCTTCAATCAAAATGCAGGGTTGACGGTTCAAATCGCGAACCCTGCGACGCAAAATCAGTCCGCAGCCTGCTCGGAGCATTTCGATGACGCCTTTCCATCTCGCCTTTCCTGTCCGTGATCTCGATGAAACCCGCGTTTTCTATGGCGAGGTGCTGGGCTGCGCGATCGGCCGTTCGTCGGCGACCTGGGTGGACTTCGATCTGTTCGGCCACCAGATGTCGGCGCATCTGCGGCCGCAGGCAGCACAAGCCCCCAGCGACGGCAAGGTCGACGGCATCACCGTGCCCATCCCGCATTTCGGCGCCGTGCTGCTGATGGACGACTGGCAGCGCCTGGCGACGCGGCTGGAGGCGCGCGACGACATCGACTGGCTGGAACGGCCGATGGTCCGCTTCAAGGGCGAGCCCGGCGAACAGGCGACACTGTTCATCCGCGACCCCTCGGGCAATGCCTTGGAATTCAAGGGCTTTCGCTCGCTGGAGCAGATTTTCGCGCATTGAACAGGTCAGGACCGGCCGAAGAGCGATTCAGGGCGCCGTGACCGGCGTCCAGATCACATCTTCGATCTTCTGCGCGCCGGTCGCCAGCATCGCCAGCCGGTCGAAGCCGAGCGCGATGCCGCTGGCCGGCGGCATGATGGCCAGGGCGGCGAGGAAATCCTCGTCCAGCGGATAGCGCTCGCCATAGATGCGCTGTTTCTCGTCCATCTCGATGACAAAGCGCCGGCGCTGCTCCTCGGCGTCGGTCAGTTCGCCAAAGCCGTTGGCGAGTTCGACGCCGCAGCAATAGAGCTCGAAGCGCTCGGCGACGCGCGGGTCGCGCGGGCTCGGCCGCGCCAGCGCCGCCTCGGCCACCGGATATTCGCACAGGATGGTCGCCCGCCCCTGCCCGAGGAACGGTTCGATCTTTTCCACCATCACCCGGCTGAACAGGTCGGCCCAGCTGTCGTCGGGCGCGGTGCGCAGGCCGGCCCGGCTCAAGGCGACGTACAGCGCGTCGCGGTCGGTGTTGCCATCGGCGGCGACCGTGGCCAGCAGGTCGATGCCGGCATGGCGAGAGAAGGCATCCGCCACCGTCAGCCGCTCCGGCTCGGCGAACGGATCACAATCTCGGCCGCGGAAGGAAAAGCGCGTCGCCCCTGCCCTTGTCGCGGCGAGCGCCAGAAAGGCCGCGCAATCCTGCATCAGGCTCTCATAGGCCTCGCCCACCCGATACCATTCGAGCATGGTGAATTCGGGATGGTGCAAGGCGCCGCGCTCGCGGTTGCGGTAGACCGGACCGAAGCTGAAAATCCTGACTTCACCGGCGGCGAGCAGCTTCTTGCAGGCGAATTCCGGCGAGGTGTGGAGATAGAGCGGCGACCGCGCGCCGTCCGGTCCTATCGCTTCCGTGGCGAAAGCCGCCAGATGCGCCTCGTTGCCGGGCGAGACCTGCAGGGCCGCCGTTTCCACCTCGACGAAATCATGGGCGGCGAACCAGTCGCGCAGGCTGGCGGCGATGGCGTTGCGCAGCATCAGCCGCGGGCGGCGGTCGGCATGGACATGCGGTGTCCACCAGGGCGAAGCTTCGGTCATGGGGCCCAGATCATGGTGGAAGGGGGCTGGCGGCGGCGGCCAAGATGCGGTAGGCCCCCATCCAGCGCCGCACAGACCGGCAAACGCCAATCAACTCTCGCAGGATTTAAAACCGTGGTGAAAGTCATCGCCAGTTCGCTCCGCAAAGGCAATGTCGTCGAAAAGGACGGCAAGCTTTATGTGATCCTCTTTGCCGAAAACATCCACCCAGGCAAGGGCACGCCGGTGACGCAGCTCGACATGCGCCGCATCGGCGACGGAGTGAAGGTCTCGGAGCGCTACCGCACCACCGAACAGGTTGAGCGTGCCTATGTGGAAGAGCGCGAGCACACCTTCCTCTATCGCGACGGCGAAGGGTTTCATTTCATGAACCCGGAAACCTACGACCAGGTGGCGGTGTCGGAAGCCGTGGTCGGCGACATGGCGCCTTACCTGCTGGAAGGCATGGCCGTGCAGGTGTCGCAGTTCAACGGCATTGCCATTTCCCTGGTGCTGCCGCAGCGCGCCACTTTCGAAGTGGTGGAAACCGAGCCGACGACCAAGGGACAGACGGCCTCGTCGTCCTACAAGCCGGCCGTGCTGTCCAACGGCGTGCGCACGCTGGTGCCGCCGCACATTGCGCCAGGCACCCGCGTGGTGGTGATGACGGCGGATGGGGCTTATGTGGAGCGGGCGAAGGACTGAGGGCGCGGCTTTTAGCTCCACGGATAGCGGGCGAAGGCGGTTATTCCTCAGCGATCGTTTCGCGCCATGAGCGACACCTTAGGGGCAGGGGATCGAATGACCGCCGTTGGCCCGAGAGCTGACAGACGGCTTTCGACATCAGAAAGCGGCAGCCTGAGTTTCAAGTCATCGTGGGTCCGCGTTTGCCAAAAACCTCGGTGCCGTGGAGCCGGAAAGCACCTTCACGGTCCGACACCATCGGGTTTCGGCCCCGTGTAGCGGAGTATCCAGAGCCCCTGATTCTTGTCGCTGATATACATGAAGCCGCGACGATCCACGACGACATCCTCGGTCTGCAGGACCAGCTTGTCCTCAGGCATTGGCCCGTAGCGGCGGGTGGGTTCCGGCGGGATGAAATAGCCGACCTCACGCGGAAGCCGCGTGTTCGAAACGTCGTAGATCCTGAGCCCAGCATTGAAGTGCGCGATATAGAACAGGTCGCCCTGTTTCTGGACATCGGGATGGTGCTGATGGTGGTTGATGTTGTGCGGCCCGCGCCAGCCGCCACGCGTTGTGAAATCCGAATAGGGAGCGCCTTCGGGCGGCACGGGTTCAGGCAACAGCGACAGTAGAAAGGGCTCGCTCGGATCTGAAATGTCGACGATCGACGCGTGATGCATCGGACCACGTCCATAGGTGACGTTCTCCGAATTGGCGAAGGCAATGCCGCGCTCGGGAATCGGCAGCACGCCATGCACGCCAAAACGCGAGTGGAAGGGAGGGCTGAAGCTTAGGCCGCCGACCTGCCTCGGCCGGGAGACGTCGCTGATGTCGAGCACAATTATGCCGGCCGCTCCATAAGGCAAATAGACGAGATCGCCGGTGACATAGGGCGGGCCGTGCAGCGAGACATCCGCGCCCGTGCTGGCGCAGAAGGCGCCGCACATGCATTGCGGCTTCAGTTGCAATTGGTAGCGATCGGAGGTCTCCTGATCGGCGGCGGGTTCGGCAGCCGCGAAGCTCTCGCCGCCGGTCTCATGCTGGCCCGGCACCCACCAACGTCCGGCTTCGCGCGGATTGGAGCGGTCCGATATGTCGAGAATGACGTAGATGTTGCCTTTGTATCCCGGCATGCCGGCGGCAAGGTGAACGTAGCGCCCGCCCGGATAGAGATTGCGGTGTGTGCCGTTTCCGCCGGTGCGGTAGTGGCTAAGTTGTTTCGGATTGACGGGATCGGCGATGTCCCAGATCAGAACCCCTTCGCCGAACGGCGCATCGGGATCTCCGCCGAAATTCGCGAACGGCTTTTCGAGTGCGGTCACCATCGTGTCGCCGGACAAATCGATCTGCAGGGTCCAAGTGTTCGTGCCGGGATAAGGCACGAATTTGACGACCTCCGGCTTTGCAGGATCGGTCACGTCGATGATGCTCCATCCGGAGTGCCAGAAGTGCCCCGTATAAAGATACCATCGCTCGCCTACCTGTCTGATCGCCATCTTGAAGGCCGGGCGATGATCGAGATCGGTATAGCCAACCGCTTCGACATTATGGGCGAAGGCGCCGGGCGGCGCCGGCGACGAAGCTGGAACCGGCTGTGCAAGTGCCTCGCAGACAAGTCCGGATTGAGAAGCCGCGGCGATCGCCGCCCCGGCAAGCGGTACCTTGAGCATCTGGCGGCGTGAAATCTCGGAATTCTTCAAAATCCTGCCTCCTTGTTTTTGCGGCTTTTCAGACTTTGCAGGCTCCAATATTTTCAGTCCAATATCGATTGGAGCCGCAGTAATTCGATTTGGGAAACTAGGAATGGACCACAAGCTCATGCAGTCCTTCGTGGCTGTAGCGGAGGAACTGCATTTCGGGCGCGCCGCAATACGCCTGCACATCTCCCAACCCCCTCTGACAAAGCAGATCCAGCAGCTGGAGCAGGCCATCGGCGTGCGCCTACTCGATCGCACCAAGCGCAAAGTCGAACTGACTGCTGCCGGCCGTGTGTTTCTAGACGAAGCGCGGGCAGTGCTTCATCAGACGGGGCAAGCGGTGGAGCTTGCCCGCAAAGCCGATCGCGGTGAAACCGGCCATCTGTCCGTCGGGTTCATCGATGCGGCGATCTACAGTGTCGTGCCCGCAATTGTTCAGCGCTTTGTTGAAGCTTATCCAGAGGTAGAACTGAGCCTGACGGATCTGCGCATTCCCAGTCAGATCAAACTCGTGGCCGAACGCCAACTCGATATCGGCTTTGTTCATCCTCCCATTGTTCACAACGCTCTGCAGGTCGAAAGTATCTTGGTCGAACCTTTGATCGTAGCCTTGCCGGAAACGCATCGGCTGGCCTCGGAAGCCGAGGTGGCGCTGGCGGACTTGGCACCAGAGGCACTGATTCAATTTCCGCGCGGCATCAATCCATCCCTTTATGACGAGATCGTCGGGCTGTGCCGGTCGTCGGGCTTCAGCCCAAGGATCGTGCGGGAAGCAACACCCAAGCAGACGATCATCGGCCTTGTGTCTGTCGGGCTTGGTGTCTCACTGTTGCCGGCCTGTCTTCAGAACCTGCGGCGATCCGGCGTGGTCTATCGCCCAATTCGGGGCCGAAACCTGGCTATCGACACCTCCATCATCTATCGGCGCGAACAGCCCTCACCGGTTCTGAAGGCATTCCTCGACGTCGTGCGGAGCACGACGCAGACCAATGGCCATGGGCGGTAGGTCTCAGCAATCACTTGGCTCGCGCGACCTTGGCTGCAGCCTCTTCGACGAGGGTGCGATCGCCGCTTTCCTCGGCCAAGTGAAGGGTCATCCGCGATACCTGCCAGCCGTTGCCGGTGCGGATAAGCGCGTTAACGCACGAGGATCAGACTGCTGCTGCACGGGCCTCGAAGGGTCAGGGGCGGCTTGCGGCTGCGATGGCGGGATAGTCGGTATAGCCAGCGGAACCGCCGCCATAGAGCGTCGCCGAGTTGAACTCCGTCAGCGGCGTGCGCGTCTTCAGCCGTTCCACAAGGTCGGGATTGGCGATGAACGGGCGCCCGAAGGCGAAGAGGTCCGCCTTGCCCTCGGCGAGCCGCGACGCCGCGAGTTCGAGGTCATAGCCGTTATTGGCGACATAGGTACTGTTGAAGCGCCGGCGGAGTGATCCGAAGTCGAACGGCGCGACATCGCGCGATCCGCCCGTGGCGCCCTCGACGACATGGATATAGACGATGCCCAAAGCGTCGAGTTGATCGACGATATAGTCGAACTGCGCCTGGGGGGCGCTGCTCGAGACGCCGTTGGCGGGCGAGACCGGCGAAATCCGGATGCCGGTGCGCTCTGAGCCGATCTCCTCGACCACCGCAGTCGCAACCTCCAGCATCAGCCGGGCGCGGTTCTCGACCGATCCGCCATAAGCATCTGTGCGGACATTGGCACCGTCCTTGGCGAACTGGTCCAGCAGATAGCCGTTGGCGCCATGAATCTCGACGCCATCGAAGCCGGCCTCAATGGCGTTCGCGGCTGCTTGCCGGAAATCGTTGACGATCCCCGCAAGCTCGTCGAGCGCCAGCGCGCGGGGCTCCGAAACCTCGACAAAACCGTTGTTCACGAACGTCTTGGTCGCGGCCCGGATTGCCGAGGGCGCGACGGGCGCGGCGCCGTTCTCCTGCAGATCAACGTGCGAGACGCGGCCGACGTGCCAGAGCTGCAGGAAGATACGCCCGCCCTTGGCGTGCACGGCTGTCGTGACCTTGCGCCAGCCGTCGATCTGAGCCTGGGAGTAGATGCCAGGCGTGTCCTGGTAACCTTGTCCCTGCTGCGAAATCTGCGTGGCCTCGGAGATCAGCAGGCCGGCGGAGGCCCGCTGGCCGTAATACTCGGCGGCAAGATCGCCCGGAACGAAGCCCTGGCCAGCGCGATTGCGCGTGAGGGGCGCCATGACGATACGATTGGAGAGCGTCAGCGAGCCGAGAGAATAAGGCTCAAAAAGTGCTTTGTTGGTCATAGGTCACCTTGTTTGTCCCCGCCGCGACGAGGTCGCTATCAAATGGATTCGTTGGTGCTCAGGCGACCTTGCGGTACCGCTCGGCGGGATGTTCGTTCCGATAGTTCGGAAGCATGGCCTGGCGCGCGGCCTGAAGCGCGTCCCACTGACCGGCATCGGGGAGTGGCGGGATGGTCACCGGTTCGCGGCGGTCGAAGCCGACCAGCGCCGCGTCAACCAGATCGTCCACCTCCATGACGTTGGAGAGCGTGTTGACGTCGGCGCCGACGTGGCCCCAGATCTCGGTTCGCGTCGTGGCGGGAAGCACGGCCTGGACGTAGACGCCCTTCGGCTCAAGCTCGAGGCTGAGCCCCTGCGACAGAAACAGCACGAAGGCTTTGGTTGCGCCGTAGACCGTCATGCCGAACTCCGGCGCCAGCCCGACCACGGAACCGATGTTGATGATCGCCCCTGCACCCGCCTTCGCAAGTCGCGGGGCGATGGCGCTGGCAAGCCGCAGCAGTGCGGTCGTGTTGAGCGCAACGAGCCGCGCCACGTCATCGGTGCTCTGTTCGACGAAGCTTCCGCCGATGGCCGTTCCGGCGTTGTTGACGAGGATTCCGATGCGGGCGTCGTCGCGCAGCCGCGTCTCCACCGTTGCAAGCTCGGCAGGTTGGGTAAGATCAGCCTGGATGATGTCGATCGCCACGCCGGTCTCCTCAACCAGGCGCGCCGACAGAGCCTCCATTCGTGCCACATCACGGGCAACCAGCACGAGGTCGTGTCCGCGGCGCGCGAAACGCTCGGCATAGGAAGCTCCGATGCCGGTGGATGCGCCGGTGATGAGGACTGACGGCATGACGGTCATGGCATTGCTCTTTTCTCTGATGGAACCTACATTCATGACGATCATCATGATTGCGGCTAAATATGATGGCGATCATGTAAATGTCAACGGGGACTGTGGAGAATTTTGAAATGAAGGTCAGTCGAGAGCAGATGGCGGAGAACCGTCACCGGATATTGGATGCGGCCAGCCGGCTGTTTCGCGAGAAGGGGTTCGACGCGGTCAGCGTGGCGGAAGTGATGAAGGCCGCCGGGCTCACCCATGGCGGCTTCTATGGCCATTTCAGTTCGAAGGACGACCTGATCGCGCAGACCCTTGCCCACGTCCTCGCCGCGGACTCAGGCGGAGGGGGCGATCTTCGCGCTTATGTAGGTTCCTATCTTTCGCCCCGGCATCGCGACAATTGCGCCGGCGGTTGCCCGACGGCGGGCCTTGCCGCAGCCATCCGCCATCAGACCCCGGCTGCACGCTCGGCCATGACGGAAGGCCTACGATCGCAGATCGACCGTATCGGCAAGGCGCTCCCGGAGTTGGATCCGGCAGATAGACGCCGCGCAGCGATCGGAAGCTGGGCAGCGATGGTGGGGGCAGTGATCCTCGCCCGGGCGATCGACGATCCCGCGCTCTCGGATGAAGTGCTTGAGCAGACGCATGCCTGGGTCGATGCCGGGATCAGCCAAGTGTCCGCCAGCTAGGTGGTCTGCGGCAGGAGTGCTCTTGTCGAGAGCGATGCGGCTATCGTCGGTGGTTGGGTGGCAATCTTGCAGAATATCGCACCGCATTGACCGAAAACGACAAAGCGCAGCGATATTCTTCACGAAGCATGTCGTAACGACCCTCCGCGGTTCGTCCTCTGACCAATGAAGGAGAGCGCCATGCGAAAACTTATCGTCACCGAATTCATCAGCGTCGATGGCATTGCCGAGGTCGAGAAGCTGCCCAGCGTGATCTGGAACGATGAGATGAACAGGTTCAAGGAGGACGAGCTTGCCGACAGCGGCGCCATGCTTTTGGGGCGCACTACCTATGAGATTTTTGCCGGCTCATGGCCCAAGGAAACCGGGGATTTTGCCGACCGGTTCAACGCGCTGCCGAAATATGTCGCCTCGACCAGCCTGAAGGCGCTCGACTGGAAGCCGGCCGAATTGTTGAAGGGCTCCCTGCCGGACGCGGTGAGGACGCTGAAGCGGGGCAGTGGCGGCAACATCTATGTGCATGGCAGCCTTAGCGTTGCGCAGGAATTGCTGCGCCATGGCCTGGTCGACCGCGTCAGGCTGCTCAGCTATCCCGGCACTGTGGGCCAGGGCAAGCCGCTGTTTCCAGTCGGCGAGCCGATCTCGCTCGAATTGGTTTCCGCCACGCCGTTCAGCAACGGTGTGGTGGCGCTGGAGTATGCGCCGGTGGCGGCGAAATCGTAAATCGGTTGGAGCTTCTTTCCTTCCAGATCGAGTCGGGAAGATGCACCCTCACCCGACCTGCTTTCCCCGCCTCGCTTTGACGGCGGCGCCGGCTCGCGCCTCCAGCACCTTCTCCACCTGCCGCTTCAACTCGTCCTTGATATCCACCGTCTCGTTCATCAAGGCGTCGATCTTCAGGAAATCGAGCACGCGGTATTTCGACACCGCCGGGCGGACCAGGATGTCGGGGCGGCATTGTCTCAGCTTGTTGGCGATGATCGACTGCATCATCAGCTGCGTGGCGCCGAATATCAGGTCGACGGAGGTCGGGTGCTTGCGGTCGAGCTCTTCCGGCGCGCCCACCACGTCGACGCCGATGATGATATCGGCATCGTTCTCGATCAGGTCGAACGGCACGGGATTGTAGATGCCGCCGTCGATCAGCAGCCTGCCGTCGCGCATCACCGGGCGGAACACGGCGGGTATCGCCGCCGACGCCGCCAGCGCCGAGTGCAGGTCGCCATCGTCGAACACGGCCAGCTTGTGGCCGAAATAGTCGGTCGCCGTGACCTTCAGCGGGATTTTCAGCTCGGCAAAGGTTTCGGGAATGGCTTCGGGCAGAAAGGCCTTGAGGATGCGCTCGACATTGAACTGGCTGACGCGGACCTGCATGGCTTCGGCGATGGTGCCCGGCCGTGCCCGCCACATGCGGCTCGCCACCTCGGCGCGGCGGCCGAGGATCGAACGGGCATAGTCGTGGATGTCCCTGCCGGTCATGCCAGCGGCCATGCCAGCGCCCATGATGGCGCCGATCGACGAGCCGGCAATCGCCACCGGCTTGATGCCCAACTCGTCCAGCGCCTCGATGACATGGATATGCGCCAGCCCGCGCGCACCGCCGCCGCCAAAGGCGATGCCGAAGCTAGGCGCCATTTTGTGTGACTCCTGCCCCGTTTCCGGCCGGTGTCGGAGACAACCAATTGTCGAAGTTGGCGCTGCCCCTCATTGCCCTGCCGGGCATTTCTCCCCGTATAGTGACGGGGAGAAAGAAGCTGGCCGCAACGTCGGCACCTATCTTGCAATGCTGGTGATTGGCGAAACCGGCGACAGCAGCGTCCCTCTCCCCGTCGCTATACCGGGAGAGGATGCCGGCAGGCAGGTGAGGGGCAGCGCCGGCGCCCTGAAGAAAAGAGAAATACGCGCCGCCGCTCATCCCTTGCCGGCTCCGGCCAGTTTCGGGCCGATGACCATGATGGTCGGTTCGGTGGTCAGCAGCTTTTTCGCCGCCGCCTTGACCTGGTCGAGCGTCACCGCGTTGATGTAGCCGGCGCGGCGCTGCATGTAGTCGATGCCGAGATCATCGAGCTGCAGCTCGACCAGCGTCGAGGCAATGGCACTCGACGAGTCCAGGTTGTTGATGGCGTAGGCGCCGATCATGTATTTCTTGGTCGCCGCCAGCTCCGCCTCGGTCGGGCCTTGCTCGGCCAGCTGTTTGACCACGTCGCGGACGATCCCTAGCGTCTCGGCCGCGCGGTCCGACCGGGTGCCGGTGCTGATGACCAGGGCATTGGCGTGGTCCTGGTTGATCAGCGAGGAGTTGACGCTGTAGGCCAGCCCGCGCTTTTCGCGCACCTCCTGGAACAGGCGCGAGGTGAAGGTGCCGCCGCCGAGGATCTCGTTCATCAGCACGGCGGGAAAGAAATCCGCCGCCTTGCGCTTCACACCGGGATAGGCGAGCTGCAGGGAGGTCTGCGGCAGGTCGTAGTCGACCTCGACATGCTGAGCCAGCTTCGGGTCGATATCGGCCACCGGGCTCAGTGCCTGGTTCTGCGGCAGGTTGCCGAACACCATGTCGAGCTTCTTCTTCAGCGTCTCGGGGTCGATGGCGCCAACCACGGCGACATGCAAGCCGCCGCGCGCAAACACCGCCCGATGCAAGGCTTTCAGATCATCCGGCGTGATGGTGGCGATGCTTTCCTTGGTGCCCTGGTCTGAGCGGGAATAAGGATGGTCGCCATAGAGGGCGCGCGCCCATTTGTTCTGCGCGACCGTGTCGGGGTCGTTCTCGCCGGCGATGATGCCGGACAGGATCTGGGAGCGGATGCGGTCGATCGGCAGCTGGTCGAAGCGCGGCTCGTTGACCGCCAGCCGCAACAGGTCGAACGCCTGATCGCGCTGCTCGGCCAGCATGCGCATCGAGCCATAGAGGCCGTCGCGGCTCTCCTCGAAGCTCATCTCGGCGCCGGCATCGTCAAGCTTGATCTGGAAATCTTCACTGTCGAGCGGGCCGGCGCCTTCGTCGAACAGGCCGGTCATCAGGTTGGCCAGCCCCTCCTTGCCGACCGGATCCTGCGTCGAGCCGCCGCCGAAGACGAAGCGAATGGCGACGATCGGCACGGAATAATCCTCGACCAGCCAGGCGGTGATGCCCTTTGGCGAGGTGACGGACTGGATGTCCATGGCGCGCGCGGTGAGTGCCGGCAGGATCAGGAAGACGATGGAGAGGAAGAGGGTCGCGAGGGCGGCGCGCGCCTTCCCTTCTCCCCTTGTGGGAGAAGGTGGATCGGCGCGCAGCGCCGAGACGGTTGAGGGGTGCGTGACGGAATGCTGTCGGCGCCAAGCTGGAACACCCCTCATCCGACCGAGCTTCGCTCGGCCACCGCCCTGGGGCGAGCCACGGGTCTCGCCCCGTCCTTCGGACCCCACAAGGGGAGAAGGTAAGGGCGCGCCGGCGTGCATCGCGTTCGTGCTTCTCATGATCAATTCCCCGCCTGTTGCTGCGGCAAGAGATAACCGGTCGTCGACCGGGCGATCACCAGGTAGCGCGCGGCGGCGGCCTTGACCTCTTCGGCGGTGACCTTGCGGATGCGGTCCGGCCATTGCTGGACGTCCTGCACATTGCCGCCGGTGGCCAGTGTCGAGCCGTAGATGTTGGCCATGGAATCCTGCTTGTCGCGGGCAAAGATCATCGACCTGACATAGCGGTCCTTGGCCTTTTCCAGCTCCGATGGCGTGACGCCATCCCGGACGATGCGCGCAACCTCCACGTCGACCGCCGCTTCGATGTCGGAGAGCTTGGCATCGCCGCGCGGCGCGCCGTAGACGGTGAAATTGGTGTCGTCGAGCATGGTGCCCTGGAAATAGGCGCCGGCGTTGGAGGCGATGCCTTGCTGGACGACGAGCGCCTGGTAGAGCCGGCTGCGGTTGCCGCCGCCGAGGATTTCCGCCAGAAGATCGAGCGCTTCCGCCTCGCCCGGCTTGCCCGAATGATAGGACGGCACCACCCATTGGGTGGAAAAGCTCGGCACGCTGACCCGGGCATCGGCGAGCATGACCGTGCGTTTGGTGTTCTGCTCCGGTTCGACCGGGCGGATGCGCGGCGGCAGATCAGGACCGCGCGCCACCTTGCCATAGGTCTTCTCGGCCAGCGCCCGTACCGTGTCCGGTTCGACATCGCCGGCCACGATCAGCACGGCGTTGTTGGGCCGGTAATATTTGTCATAGAAGGCGACAGCGTCGGTGCGGTTCAGCTGCTGCATCTCCTGCATCCAGCCGATGACGGGAATGCGATAGGGTTGGTTCTGCCAGAGCGTGGCGTCGACCTCCTCGTCCAGCACGGCTTGCGGATTGTTGTCGATGCGCGAGCGGCGCTCCTCCAGGATGACGTCGCGCTCGGTTTTGATGACGTCGTCGGTGAGAATGAGGTTGCGCATGCGGTCGGCCTCGAAGCTCATCATCAGCTCGAGCGCCGACGGCGCCACCGTCTCGTGGAAGGCCGTGTAATCGTAAGAGGTGAAGGCATTGTTGGAGCCGCCGATGTCGGAGACGGCGCGGTCGAACTCGCCGGCCGCATGGTGGGTCGTCGCCTTGAACATCAGATGCTCGAAGAAATGGGCAATGCCGGACTTGCCCGGCGGCTCGTCGGCGCTGCCGATCTTGTACCACACCATGTGGGTGACGATCGGCGCGCGGTGGTCGGGAATGACGACGACCTCCATGCCGTTGTCGAGCAGGAAGTCGGTGACCTTGAATTCGCCCGGCACCGTATTGGGCAACACCGGGCTGTCGGCCAGCGCCGGGCCGGCCATGACAAAAGCCAGCGACGTCGCCAGCAGCGTTTCACGCAGCCATTCAGCCTTAGATGTCATCAATGGCTCCGATTTCGCTGTTCATCGTTTCACGGAAACGTTGAACCGCTTTATCTCTTTGTTTTGGCGCAATTCCGGACGGAAAACCGTTTCACACTTCTCCTGGAATTGCTCTCGGCAGGACGATAGGCAAGGTGCTGGCGACAAGCAAAGTGAATTGTTGGCCATGTTGCCGTCAAAGGCGGCGGCAAAGAGGCCGGGAGCAAAACGTATCAGGCCGCCTCGATGAAGCGGATCACCGTCTCGCCGTAACTGCGCTCGTCCAGCACGGAAAAGCCGGGGCCTGGCTCGAAGGGCGCCACCGCGGCCTCCTCGACCACGCACAGCGCGCCGGGGCGGAGCCAGCCGCCGGCCTTGGCCGACAGCAGGGCGCGCTCGCCAAGACCCTTGCCGTAGGGCGGATCGGCGAAGACGAGGCCGAACGGCGCCAGCGTGCCGGCCTCGCCCAGGCCTGTGGCATCGCGACGGAAGATCTTGGTGCGGCCGGTCAGGCCGAAGGCTTCGACATTGTCGCGGATCAGGCCACGGCCTTCGGCCGATTCCTCGATGAAGACGCCGTAGGACGCACCGCGCGACAGCGCTTCGAGCCCGAGCGCGCCGGTGCCGGCGAACAGGTCGAGCACGCGCGCGCCATCCAGTTTCTCCGCGAAGCGATGCGCCAGCACGTTGAAGACGGCCTCGCGGGTGCGATCGGTCGTCGGACGAATGGCGCTTGAGCGAGGCGTCGCCAAGGGACGCCCGCGAAACTCACCGCCGACGATCCTCATCTTAATCCGGGTCTCATTTCGTCCTGGGACCCTTCGGGCCGCCGCGCGGCCGCTCGCCGCCGCCCGGCTCGCCACGCGGCTTGCCGAACGGTTTTGCACCGGCCGGTTTGCCATAAGACGGCTTGAACGATGCCTTGCGTGCCTTGGCGTCAGCCGCCTTGGCGGCGTCGGCCTCTGCCCTGCCCTTGCCGATCGGCCGCGCGCCAGGCGCCATCCAGACATTGGCCTTGCGCTGGCCGGGCGGCTCGATCGGCCGCTGCTCACGCTCGGATTTCTTGCCACCGCCGGGCTTGCCGCCAAAACTGCCACGAGGCTTGTCGCCGAAACCGCCGCGCGATTTGTCGCCAAAGCCGCCGCGGGGTTTGTCGCCAAAGCTGCGTTCGGGACGCGGGCCGCGTTCGCCGAAACTCTTTTCCGGTCCAGCACCTCTGTCGGGACTTGTCGACAATTTGCCCAGCGCCTCGTCGCGGCTGCCTTCGCGGCGTTTGCGGTTCTTGATCAACCCGCCCTCGCCGATCGGCCGGCGCTCGCCGTCACGGGTGAACTTCGGCCGTTCCGGCTCCGGCTCGCGAACTTCAGTGCGCCGCACCGGCTTGTTGGAAAACGGCTTGGTGACCTCGGCGTCGAAATTGGCGCCGGATTCCTCGACCAGGCGCTCGCCAAGCTGATCGCGCAGCACCCTGCCCTTGATCTCCAGCACATGGCCCTCGGCGAGATCATCGAGCTGGAACGGGCCGTAGGAGATGCGGATCAGCCGCGTCACATCGAGGCCGAGCGAACCGAGGATGTTCCTGACTTCGCGGTTCTTGCCCTCGCGCAGGCCGATGGTCAGCCAGGCATTGGTGCCTTGCTCACGGTCGAGCGTCGCTTCGATTGCGCCGTAAAACACGCCGTCGACGGCAATGCCTTCACGCAGGCCGGCAAGCGCGCTCTCCTCGACCTTGCCATGGACGCGCACGCGGTAGCGGCGCAGCCAGCCGGTGGCCGGCAGTTCGAGCACGCGCGACAGGCCGCCATCATTGGTGAGCAGCAGCAGCCCTTCGGTGTTGATGTCGAGCCGGCCGATGGTCATCAGCCGCGGCAATTCAGCCGGCAGCACGTCGAAGACGGTCTTGCGGCCCTCGGGATCGCGGTTGGTCGTGACGACGCCGGCCGGCTTGTGGAACAGGAACAGCCGGGTGCGCTCGATCGGCGGGATTTCCATGCCGTCGAGATGGATGATGTCATCAGGCATGACGTTGAAGGCCGGCGAGGTCAGGGCGCGGCCATTGACCTTGACGCGACCGGCGGCGATCAGCTCCTCGGCATCGCGGCGCGAGGCCAGGCCGGCACGCGCCAGCCGCTTGGCGATGCGTTCGCCCGCCTCTTCCGTCGCTTCCGCGGAATGTGGGCGCGGCCTGAAGCTGCCGCCTGACGCGCCTTGCGGCCGCTCACCAAAGTCCCGCTTGGGACGATCAGCGAAGTCGCGCTTCGGGCGGTCAGCGAAGTCGCGCGGCGCATAGGGTTTGCGCGGCCCTTCGCGCTTTTCATAGGGCTTACCCTCCGGGCGCGGGCCTTTGTGGAATGGTCTTTCGGCGCGCGGGGCGCCACCCTCACCGGCTTCGCGCGGCTTGTAGTCACGCTTCGGCCGTTCGCCCGCAGCCGCCATCGGCCGATCGCCGCGCGGTGCATAGGGCTTGCGCGGCCCTTCGCGCTTTTCATACGGCTTGCGCTCGCCGTCAGTCGCCATCGGCCGGTCGCCGCGCGGTGCGTAGGGCTTGCGTGGCCCCTCACGCTTCTCAAAAGGCTTGCCGTCGGGACGCGGGCCTTTGCTGAATGGCTTGTCGCCGCCCTTGAAGTCGCGCTTCGGCCGCTCGCCATCGGCGGCCATCGGGCGATCGCCGCGCGGTGCGTAAGATTTCTTGGCGCCAAAGGACGGCTTGCCGCCCTTGCCGGCGGCGCCATCACGGCTGCGCGGTCCCGCCGCTTTCGGGCCGCTCCTGGCCGGACCCTTCTTGGGTCGGAATTTCTTGTCGTTGTCGTCCATGTGGCCTTTGTCCGTTTGCGCTGCTACAGCGTGGCGCATCCTTTCGGGCGCGCAACGAACGCAGTAGCACTTTGATTTGGCGCATGATCATTTCCGAAAATCGAGTCCGATTTTCGGGTTGATGCGCTCAATAACAGGATCATCAGAGTTTGTCAGGGAAAAGTGGAGACCGGTTTTTCCGGCAGACAAACGAAAAGCCCTGGGGCGGCGAGGAGATAATCGGAATGGAAACCGCGTGAAGCGACCCGATTTCATGGCGATGGCGCTGAAAGAGGCCGAAGCGGCAGCCTTGCGCGGCGAAGTGCCGGTCGGCGCCGTCATCGCCAGCGGCGGCACGGTCGTTGCCAGTGCCGGCAACCGCACACGCGAACTTGCCGACCCGACCGCGCATGCCGAGATGCTGGTCATCCGCGAAGCCTGCCGTAAACTGTCAGCCGAGCGGCTGACCGGGCACGATCTCTATGTGACGCTGGAGCCTTGCGCCATGTGCGCCGGCGCCATTTCCTTCGCCCGGCTGCGCCGGCTCTATTTCGGCGCCGCTGACGACAAGGGCGGCGCGGTGGTCAATGGCGTGCGCTTCTTCGCCTCGCCAACCTGCCACCACACGCCCGACATCTATCCGGGCATGGGCGAGACCGAGGCGGCCCTGTTGCTCAAAGGATTTTTCCTGGAACGGCGCGGCTGAACCGAGCGCAAAGCCCGCCAGCACAAAAGCAACGAAACGCAGACGTTTTTAGAGCGACGGCATCCAGTCGAACCAGCCGCTGCCCTTCTTGCCTTGCGCCTCTTTCTTGAGACGGCGTTCCTTCCTGTACTCGTCCTCGCCAAGCTCGTTCTGCGGCGCGGTGCCGGCTGCGACACGATACTGCACCGGCGGTTCGCTCAGATATTTGCGGGTGTTCGGGTCGCCTTGCTTGCTGTCGGCAAGGCGGCGCTGGATCTCGGCAGCGCGGCCCTTGTCGGAATCGGCGGGGCTCCACGCCGGCGGGTGGCTCGAGCCTGATTCCGCCATCGCCTTCTTCACCGAGGCCGGGTCGGTCTGCACGTCGTCGACGATATCCGACTGGTAAGCCGGGTCGTTCTGATGGGCGGTGGCGTCGGCACGCAGGCGGGCGCGGCGCTGCTCGGGCGATTCAGGCCATTCGGCGCTCGCCGTCTCGATGCTGTCCTGCGGCGCCGGCAGCGCTTCCTTCTGGCCTGGCGCCGGCTTCACCAGCGTCGGACGCGGCTTGTAGTCGATCTGTTCCTTGCGCTTCGGCGCGAACGAAAAGGCGCCGCTGATATCGCCGGCCAGCTGTTCGCCGGCGGTCTTGTCGGTGCCATAGGTCGGAGAGCCCATGCAGCCGGACAAAGCCAGGCCCGATGCGACAAGCGGCGCCAACAGCGCCAGGCGCGCATTATATCTCTCGGTCATGCCAAAAAGTCCCACTCTAGACAGCCTCTCGATTGCCACCGGCCTGATGGCCGGTCCCCATCGTCCAAGCACTTGCGACGGAAATCCGGCGACAATTTGTCTTCCGGAGTTTCGCGTGTTTACCTCAACCACTCGTTAAGGGCAACGCGCGGGCGGTTTTCGCCCGCCCGGCGTGGCATTTGTGCACCGATCCGGCTGGCTGGACGGCCTGTTAAAGCCGGCCAAGCGCCTTCAATTCGTGCAGCACCGCCGCATCGCGCGCCGAAACATCCGGGAATTCCGGATCCTCGCCGACATCGGCGGTGTAGCGCCAGGAGCGTGCGCATTTCACCAGGCCGCGATCCTCGGCCTTTTCGACCACCACGGCGACACCTCTGACGTCGTCAAGCGTGAAGGCACCCGCAGGCGCTTGCCCATCAGCGATCACCAGATCGCTGGTGATCGCCATCTCGGCCATGTCGACATCCGATATCGCCGCTTCGAGCGCCGCATCGTTGATGGTGACGACCGGCACCGCTTCCAGCGACGAGCCGATCACCTTCTGGGCGCGCGCAATCTCCAACGCGCCGGTGACGACGCGTCGCACCTGCCGCACCTTGCGCCACTTTTCGGCCAGCGCCTCGTTCTTCCAGCCCGCCGGGATTTGCGGGAACTGGTCGAGATGCACCGAGACGGCATCCGGATGACGGTCGAGCCAGGCCTCCTCCATGGTGAAAGGCAGCATTGGCGCCAGCCATTTCACCAGACAGTCGAAGAGATGGCGCACCACTTGCACCGAAGCCTTGCGCTTCACGCTCGACGGTGCGTCGCAGTAGAGCGCGTCCTTGCGGATGTCGAAATAGAAGGCCGACAGCTCGACCACCATGAAATCGAGCAGCATGCGGGTGATGCGCTTGAACTCGAAAGCGTCATAGCCCGAGCGCACGACCTCATCGAGCTCGGCCAGCCGGTGCAGCATCAGCCGCTCCAGTTCCGGCATTTTCTCCAGCGGCACGTCCTCGCCATCGTCATGGGCGAGCGTGCCCAGCATCCAGCGGATGGTGTTGCGCAACTTGCGGTAGGCGTCGATATTGGTCTGCAGCACATTCTTGCCGAGCCGCTGATCCTCCCAGTAATCGGTCGTCACGACCCACAGACGCAGGATGTCGGCGCCCGACTGCTTGATGACGTCCTGCGGCACGACGGTGTTGCCGAGCGATTTCGACATCTTGCGACCATCCTCATCCATGGTGAAGCCATGGGTGACGACGGTGTCGTAAGGCGCCCTGCCCCTGGTGCCGCAGCTCTCCAGCAACGAGGAGTGGAACCAGCCGCGATGCTGGTCGGAGCCTTCGAGATAGACGTCGGCCGGCCATTTCAGGTCAGGACGATCCTCCAGCGTGAAGACGTGCGTCGAGCCCGAATCGAACCAGACGTCGAGGATGTCCATCACCTGCTTCCACTTGAAGGCATCGTGATTGCCGAGGAAACGCTCGCTGGCGCCGGCGGCGAACCAGGCGTCAGCGCCCTCCTGTTCGAAGGCATCCATGATGCGCTGGTTGACCGCCTCGTCCTTCAGCACATTGCCGTCGGCATCGGCGAAGACGGCGATCGGCACGCCCCAGGCGCGCTGGCGCGACAGCACCCAGTCCGGGCGCTCCTCGATCATGGCACGGATGCGGTTCTGGCCGGCGGCGGGCACGAAACGGGTGTCGTCGATCGCCTTCAGCGCGCGGCTGCGCAGCGTCGAGCCGTCGCCGAGGTCCTTGTCCATGTAGACGAACCATTGCGGCGTGTTGCGGAAGATGATCGGCTTCTTCGACCGCCAAGAATGCGGATAGGAGTGTTTCAGCCGGCCGCGCGCAAACAGCGCGTTGCGCTTGATCAGCTCGTCGATGACGGCCTGGTTGGCGTTGCCCTTCTTGCCGTTGTCGTCGATGACACGCGCCGGTCCACCCTCGCGGTCCGGGCCGAAACCCGGCGCGTCCTTGGTGAAGAAGCCGCCATCATCGACGGTGAACGGGATGGCGCTGTCGATGCCGCGTGCGCGCAGATCTACCGCCGCATCCATCCAGGCGTCAAAGTCCTCGCGGCCGTGGCCGGGCGCGGTGTGGACGAAGCCGGTGCCGGCATCGTCGGTGACATGGTCGCCGGCGAGCATCGGAACGGCAAATTCGTAACCGCCGCCAAAGCCCTTGAACGGATGTGAAAGCGTAAGGCTTCCAAGCTCTTGCGCCGAAACGCTGCGGAGACGATTCAAGGTGACCTTGGCCTTGGCCGAGGCGTCTTCGGCCAGTGCGTCGGCAAAGATCAGCTTTTCTCCCGGCTGCGGGCCGAACGCGTTCTCGGCCGCCGTGACCTCGTAGAGGCCGTAGTTGATGCGCGGCGAATAGTTGACGGCGCGATTGCCGGGGATGGTCCAGGGCGTCGTCGTCCAGATGACGACATGGGCCTGCAGCAGGTCGAGGGCTCCCTCCGTCAGTTTGGTCTCACCATCGTCGATGGGACGGACCAGGCTGGCGACCGGAAACTTCGCCCAGATCGTGTCGGACTCGTAGTCCTGGTACTCGACCTCGGCCTCGGCCAGCGCCGTGCGCTCGACCACGCTCCACATCACCGGCTTGGAGCCGCGGTAGAGCTGGCCCGACATGGCGAATTTCAACAGCTCGCCGGCGATGCGCGCCTCGGCGTGGAAAGCCATCGTCGTATAGGGATTCTTGAAGTCGCCGATGACGCCGAGCCGCTGGAACTCACCACCCTGCACCGTGATCCAGTGCGCTGCGAATTCACGACATTCCTTGCGGAATTCGTTGACCGGCACCTCGTCCTTGTTCTTGCCCTTGGCGCGATACTGCTCCTCGATCTTCCATTCGATCGGCAGGCCGTGGCAGTCCCAGCCCGGCACATAGTTCGAGTCATAGCCGCGCATCTGGAACGAGCGGGTGATGACGTCCTTGAGGATCTTGTTCAGCGCATGGCCGATATGGATGTTGCCGTTGGCGTAGGGCGGGCCGTCATGCAGCACGTATTTCGTGCGGCCGGCAGCACTTTCGCGCAGCTTGGCGTAGAGGTCCATGTCCTGCCAGCGCTGGACCAGCAGCGGCTCCTTCTCCGGCAAGCCGGCGCGCATCGGAAAATCCGTCTGCGGCAGGTAAAGCGTCTTGGAATAGTCGATCGTTTCTTTGGTGTCGGTCATCAGGGAATCGGTCATTGGTCTGCCATGTGCATTGCCCGGCCGCAAAGGAGCTCGGGCGTTGAACTTTACTTCTTGCGCATGTCGTTTTCCCAAAACCGGGGCCACTTTTGGGCGACATGCCTTATGATCTGGAAAAAGCGCGAGAGGCCGCGCGCAACATTCCCGGCGGCTCCGGCGACCCTCAGGCCGCCCGGAACACCGGGCTTATAATTCGTATCGTCAGCCTGCAAAGGCGCGAAAAGCTCGTCATGCCCCGGCTTTTAGCGGAGATGAGCGCAGGAATAAAGCGTCTCGTTCGATTCACTTACATCGTGAAATCGAAACGATAGGTGGTCGAGACGCCGACCATGAACTGGTTGCGGTCGCCGCGTTGCCTTACCAGGCTGGAATCGGCCGCCGGTCCCATCAGACGGGAATATTCGCCAAACAGGCTGGCGGTCATCGGCTCGGTCACCTTCCAGGTTATGGCGCCGCCGAGGCCTGTCGATTTCAGGCCGCCACCGGGATGATATTCGCTCAAGCCCGAAGCCACGGCTTCCTGCGCGTCGACGCCATAATAGGCGTCGAAATATTTGGCCGAGGCGAACGACACGCGCGGCCCGCCCGAAATCCGCACGGTTGGCGTCACATCGTAGAAGGCGTCGGCAGCGATGTCGGCGACAAAGCCGTTGTGAGCACGGATGCCGTGGCGAAGCTCGGCGCGGGCGCGCAGCCAATCCGTCGGATAGAATTCGAAGAAGCCGCCGACTTCGCCGCCCCAGCGCACCGGATCGAGGCCCTTCAGTTCATCGGCGTTGTCATCGTCACGGGAAAACAGGAACTTGCCGGTCAGGCCGGCACGGACACCGCCATCGTCGACAAGCGCCAGCGAGATGTTGTCGTTGCGCGAAGTGAAGCGTGCCGCGGGTCCGGCCTTGCCCAGCGAGATGATCGGTGAGGCGCTGAGCAGGTACTTCTTGCCGCCCTCGAAATTCGGCGCCACCATGCCGGTGGCGCCAACGGTCAGATACCAGTCGCCGGACAGCCAGCTGCCCTCGCCCGCCTTAGCAGCGCCCGCGCTACCCAGCAGCATAGCGGCCAGCACCAGAGAGATTTTTCCGACCGGACTCATGGCCACTCCACTAACACAATGCACACGGTTACCGATGACAGCTTTGACGGCCGTTTGGTAAAATTTGATTTAAACCAGAGACATCTGATCGCGGTTTGCTCGATCCCCCAGTGCCGGTCATCAACTGGACGTTGGCCAGCGCCGGGACTAACTTCCATCCGGTAGTATTCCGCAGCCCTCGATGGAGACCGCGACAATGACCCTGCATGGCGACGCCTTGAAAATCGCGATCGAACAGACACGGACAAAATGGGGGTGGTTTGTCGCGCTCGGCGTCCTGCTGCTCATTTTCGGCGGCATTGCCTTCGGCAATCTGTTCATCGCCACGGTGGCTTCGGTCTATGTCGTGGGATGGCTGATGCTGATGGCCGGCGTAATCGAGATCGTGCATGCGTTCGGCGTCAAGACGTGGGGCCGCTTCTTCTACTGGCTGCTCAGCGGACTGCTCTACGCCGTCGCCGGCTTCTTCGCTTTCGACAATCCGCTGCTTGCCTCAGCGGTACTGACGTTCCTGCTGGCGATCGCGCTGGTCGCGTCAGGCGTGCTCCGCGCCTGGGTCGGCTACAGCCACCGGCCGCAGCGCGGCTGGGGCTGGATCGTCGCGGCCGGTGTCATCAGTGCGCTTGCCGGCCTGGTCATCGCCATGGGCTGGCCGGTCAACAGCCTGTGGGTGCTCGGGCTGTTCCTGGCGATCGACCTGATCTTTCAGGGCTGGACCTTCATCGCCGTTGGTTTGGCGCTGAAAAAGTAGTTCAAAAAGCCATAGCGGCGTCGAGATCGGAGAGCGGCTTGACGCCGGCAAGCAGCGCGCGCGCCTCGGCTTCATCGCGCTTCATCTGCGCGACCAGCGCATCGAGCCCTTCGAACTTCACCTCGGGGCGCAGGAAACCGAAGAAGGAAACCTGGCAGATCTCGCCATAGAGGTCGCCGGAGAAATCGAAGACGAAGGTTTCCAGCAGCGGCGCGCCATTGTCGTCGACAGTCGGGCGGCGGCCGAAGCTGGCGACGCCGTCGTGAAGTGTGCCGTCGGCGCGGCGAAAGCGGACGGCATAGATGCCCTCCTTCAGAGCGGCTTCGGCTGAAAGCCTCATATTCGCGGTCGGAAAGCCAAGCGTGCGGCCGAGCTGCTGGCCGCCGACCACCTCACTTTCGACCGTGAAGCGATAGCCGAGCAGTCCGGCGGCCTCGGCCACCTCGCCCTCGCTCAACAATCCGCGGATGCGGCTGGATGAGACGACCTCGGCGCCCTCGTCACGGAAGGCGTCGACGAGCGTGACTCCGAAGCCGTGACGCTCGCCGGCTGCCATCAGATAGGCTGGACCGCCTTGGCGATCCTTGCCGAAATGGAAATCGAACCCGGTCACGGCGTGGGTAATGCCAAGGTTCTTATCCAGCACATCGGTCACGAATGCTTCCGCCGACAGCGAGGCGAAGTCGCGCGTGAACGGCTGTTCGACGAGCGCGGCAAAACCGAGCAGCGACAGGAGCCGCGCTTTCATCGGCGGCGGCGTCAGCACGAACAGCGGTATATCAGGCCTGAAGATCTTGCGCGGATGCGGTTCGAATGTCAGCACCAGGGCCGGCACCCCGCGCCGCGCGGCTTCAGTCAAGGCCCGCTCGAGCACCGCCTGATGGCCACGATGGACACCATCGAAATTGCCGATCGCCACCACGCCGCCGCGCAGATCGGCGGGCAGCGGCGTGGTTGCCAGAACGTGCTGGAAGCCTGTCATCATCATCTACCGCAGTCTGGGAATGACGGCCACCGGACGATAACCATGCTTTTCCAGGAAGGCCGCCAGCCTTGCCGGATCCGGTTGCAGTGCATCGCCATAGTCGCGGGCATGGATACCGCCGGAGACATAGAGGACATCGAAGCCATTGTCGGCGGCGCCCTTCACATCCGTCATCATGCCGTCGCCGATGGCCAGCACCTGGCCGCGCTCGACCGGCCGGCCGAGAAGCTCCGCAATTTCCTTCATCGCGACGTTGTAGACCGGCGCGTAAGGTTTTCCGGCAATCAATGTGCGGCCGCCGAGATGGGCATAGTCGCGGGCCAGCGCGCCGGCACACCAGATGATGCGTTCGCCGCGCTCGACGACGATATCCGGATTTGCACAGATGAAAGGCAGGTTCCTGGCGCGCAGCCGCTGCAGAAGCTCGGCGTAATCCTCGGGCTTCTCGACTTCGTCATCGAACAGACCGGTGCAGACGACGCCGGACGCCTCGAACTCCTCGACAAGCTCGACGTCAAGACCTTCATAGAGCGTGAAGTCACGGTCAGCGCCGATATGGAAAATCTTGCGCGGGCCTTCGGCGATCAAATCCCGCGTTACGTCGCCTGACGTGACCACCCGGTCGTAGGCTGAGGGCGGAACACCGATCGCGTTCATCTGCGCCACGACATCGGCACTTCTGCGCGGCGAATTGGTGATCAGGACGACGGGGATCTCCGCCTCGCGAGCCCTCGCAAGCGCCGAGGCCGCCACGGGGAAATGCCTTTCGCCATTGTGGACCACGCCCCAGACATCGCAAAGGATTGCCGAATAGGCCTTCGACACGTCTTCGAGCGAGCCGATGATTTCAGGCGAATCCGCCATGCCGTTTCCTTCAGTCATGATCATTGCGAGCACCACGGCCGACGGTTCGCCGCAGCCGGTTCGGATTAGCCGAACCGCCCCGGCCTGTCACCAGCTTTCGCCAGGCAACCGCATAGCGCGGCACTTCCCCATCTGTAACGCTCCAGTGCCGGTTGGTTAGCGGTTGGTGAAGCGCCGGCCCGGCAATCGAGCGATTTCCCAAACGCCACCTTCAGCGTTTTGTGGAAAAACTGGCGCCAATCGAGAATCCGCCGGCGGGGGCCGCTGCAGACATGCATGAACTTTGGCGTCAGTTCTGCCGCGACAGACGCGGCAACTATGCTCTTATGACGGTCGTTGCGATGGTTCCGCTGATGGGCGGCCTGGCGATGGCGGTCGATTTCACCGAGATGAGCCGTGAAAAACGGACGGTGTCGAATGCGCTAGATGCCGCCAACTTCGCCACTGCGCGCCGGCTGACGGAGGGTGCGACCGACGACCAGTTGAGAGCCTATGCGCTCGACTTCTTCAACGCCAACCTCAACAAGATCGATCCCGCCAACACGACGCTGAGCGTCACCTTGCCGAGCAACACCACCGGCGGAGGCTTGCTCAAGATGAGCGCGCGGCTTGATTACAAGCCTTATTTCTATCCGGTCTTCGGCCAGATGATCGGCAAATCCGCAACCGACGCAAATCAGAAGATCAGCTTCAACGTCACTTCGGAGGTGCGGCTGAAGAACACTCTGGAAGTCGCCCTGGTGCTCGACAATTCCGGGTCGATGACCACGCCGGGAACGGGCTCGGGACAAAAGCGCATCGACCTTCTCAAGACCGCGGCCAAACAACTGGTCGACACGCTGGCCCAGCAGGCGGCCATGATCAAGCAGGTCGACAAACCGGTGCAGTTCGGCCTCGTACCGTTTGCCGCCTCGGTCAATGTCGGGCCCGGCAATGGCAATGCATCCTGGATGGACACCGAAGGCCTGTCGCCGGTATCGAACGAGAATTTCGACTGGTCGACGCTGAACACGGCCGTCAAATACGCCCAAAAGACCAATGGCATCTGGTACAAGCGCGGTTCCGGGTGGGGTGCCGAGGAAGGTCAGATGCTGACCCGATTTTCGCTCTACCGCGACATGAAGGTCGTCACCTACCATGAGCGCGTCATCAACAGCAAGCGCGTGGTTTGCGACGACTACAACTCGAACAACACGTGCAGCGACAGCCACGATGAATATGACTATGTCGATACCTACGGTCCGTTCGCCAGCTGGCAAGGTTGCGTCGAGGCCCGCCCCTATCCCTACAATGTCAACGACGCCGCGCCTTCCGGCGGCTCGGCGAATACCGGCATAGGCATCGGCGATCCGGCGACGATGTTCGTGCCGATGTTCGCCCCGGATGAGCCCGGCAACCATTGGAAAATCACTCAGGACCCTGACGAGGCCGAGCCGGAAACCGACGGTGCCGTGAACAGCTGGTGGAACGACGACGCATCGAGCACCACCGGCCAATCCCGGCTGCGCAATATGGCCAAATATTTTCAGCCGCGGCCGATCAACGCGCCGGCGTTGCCGGCCGGCAACGGCCCAAACTACAGCTGCTCCACCAACCCGATCACGTCGCTTACGGACGTCAGCGTCGCCGATGGGCTCACCGCGATCAAGGCCGCAATCGACCTGATGAAGCCGAGTGGCGGCACCAATGTTCCCGAGGGCATGGCCTGGGGCTGGCGGGTCGTTTCGAGCGGCCAGCCGTTCACGCAAGGACGCCCGGAAACAGAAAGAGGCAACGACAAGGTCGTGATCGTGCTGACGGACGGTGCCAACACCTATTACACGCCTTCGTCGCTGGGCTATTCTGACCCCGCTGATTCGAAGTCGACCTATTCGTCCTACGGCTATCTCAACCCCGGCTACAACGGCACTTCGGTCGGTCGCCTGTTCATGGGCACATCGAGCACCATTGGCCAGTTCGACTATTCGAACGGCAATTATACCAGCGCGCTCAACGAGCAGATGGCGACGCTTTGCAACAACGCCAAGGCAGCCAACATCATGGTGATGACGGTGGCGCTCGACCTGTCCACGACCAAGACCGCCGACAAGCAGGCGATCGATGCGCTGAAATCGTGCTCGTCGAACTCGCGCTTCCGCAAGGATCCGACGGACGCGAGCAAGCCGGCGAAGCTGTTCTGGAACGCGACCGGCGCCACCTTGTCGAACGACTTCAAGGAAATCGGCAACGAATTGTCGAACCTGCGCGTCGTCGGCTGATCCAAAGGCACTAAAGCGCGTCGCGTTTGAACGGATTCAGCCGACGCGCTTTAGGTTTTTGTTTTTATGCATGTCGTTCTCCCAAAACCGGGGCCCTTTTGGGCGACATGCATTGGCAACCAACTGGCGCAACGGCTGGCGCTGCCATGCTCTTGCGCGCGCCTGCAGGCACAGGCACATGTTGGCCGCTCGCGGGATCACGTATCCACGGCAGCCCGCTGGGGAACGAACCGATGCCCGAAACCGCCAATCATCTCGCCTTCGCCCTGGTCTGCCTCGGCATGGTGCTGACGCCGGGTCCCAACATGATCTATCTGATCTCGCGATCCCTGTCGCAAGGACCGAAGGCCGGGCTGATCTCGCTCGGTGGCGTGGCGCTCGGCTTTCTCTTCTACGTGCTGGCTGCGGCCTTCGGCATCACCGCACTGCTGCTCGCCGTGCCCTATGCCTATGATGCGCTGCGCTTTGCCGGTGTGCTCTATCTCTTGTGGCTGGCCTGGCAGGCGGTGAAGCCGGGCGGGCGTTCGCCGTTCCAGGTGCGCGAACTGCCGAGGGACCGGCCGCGCAAGCTGTTCGCCATGGGCCTGATGACCAATCTGCTCAATCCGAAGGTGGCCGTGCTCTATCTGTCGCTGCTGCCTCAGTTCATCAGCCTGGGCAAAGGCCATGTCCTGTCGCAGCTTCTGGTGCTGGGCGCCACGCAGATCACAATCAGCCTCAGCGTCAATGCCATCATCGCGGTGACGGCCGGCTCGATCGCCACCTTCCTCGCCGGACGGCCATTGTGGCTGGTCATCCAGCGCTGGATGATGGGCACCGTGCTGGCGGCGCTCGCGCTGAAGATGGCAACCGACGCGCAGCGCTGAGAGCGCCTCGTTACATCGGCCGCCTTGTCTGCTCCGCCCGCTCCGGCTCGACCACCTTGCGGTAGAGGTGCCAGGTGGCATGACCAAGGATCGGCATGACTACGGCCAGTCCGGCAAACAGCGGGATGGAGCCGATCACCAGAAGCACGGCGACCGTCAGGCCCCACAGCGCCATCTGCAGCGGATTGGCCATCACGGCGCGCGCCGAAGTCTCGATCGCCGAGACGGCGCCGACATCGCGATCGAGTAGCAGCGGGAAGGCAACAACCGTCGTCGCCAGCACGACCACGGCGAAGACGAAGCCGGCGGCGTTGCCGGCAAGAATCAGCATCCAGCCCTTGCTGGTCGTGAGCACCTCGCGGAAAAACCCGCCGATCGATGCCGGTGCTTGATCGCCGAACAGGCCGATATAGATCGACTGCGCGGTGTACAGCCACAACAGGAACAGTACCACCAGCATGATGCCGATCACCGCGATCGACGGAATCGCCGGCGAGTGGCGCACGTCAAGGGCATGCCACCAGGAGGTGTTCATGCCGAGCTCGCGCCGGCGGCTGATCTCGTACAGACCGAGCGCGGCGAACGGGCCGACAAGTGCGAACCCCGACATCAAGGGATAGATAAGCTGGATGGCATTGGCGCCAGCCGACGTCCACCGCGTCAGGATCAGGCCGACAATTGGATAGATCAGACACAGGAACACGTAGTGCGACGGTTTTGCCCAGAAATCCTCGAAGCCGAGACGCAGCGCATCCCAAAGCTGCGACGTGGTGATGCGGCGCACTGTTGGCCGCACATGCATTCCACGTGCGTCCGCCATGACATGAAAGCCGGCCATAACCTTCCTCCCGTATGTCGGGGCGGTCACCGCCTGGATGGCCGCCCGCAGCTGCCACTTCAAGAACACGATAACAGATTTGGCGGCGATTGTCGCCGCGTCAATGGCCTGGGAGCCTCGTTGTGCTCATCTCTCGGTGTATGGCGTGCCTTGGCAGGCTTTCGTTTTGGTCAACCATTGTGCAGCATTTTAGCATTTACGCATTTTAGCATTTACTTAAATGGCTCATAGAGACCCCTGGCGTATCACCTGAGCTTTACGAGTTTTGGCGAGGGGCGATGTCGGCATTGAAAGGCTTCTGGTCTTCGGAGCGTGGCAACTTTGCCATGGCGACCGCCATTGCGATGCTGCCGATAATGATTGGTTTGGCTGGCGCCATGGATCTGCTCGGCACGAGCCATGACGCCTCGCAACTACAGAACTCGCTGGACGCGGCGGGGCTCGCCATCGGCACGAAGTTCTCTCCGGAAATGGCGGCTGGCGATGTTCAGCAGCTTGGGCTGCAATTCTTCGCCGCAAATATGAGCGCGGCCGACCAGCAGGAATATTTGGGCAGCGTCTCCGCGTTCGCGGCAACTGCAAGCGGCAGCCCAAGCGCCTACTTTATCTCGCTGTCGTCGAGTATAAGCCGCCCAAGCTTCATCAGCGACTCGGCCCCCTGGCAGGCCTACCGCTCGGCCTCGGTCAAGATAAAGCCTGGCGCGCAGGCCTGCGTGCTGGCGCTCGATCCGCATGCGTCAGCCGCCGTGAATCTGCAGGGCTCGACCAACGTCTCGATGGACAGTTGCGTGATCGCGGCGAACTCGGACGCATCCGACGCCGTCAATAGGGGCGGCTCCGCGCTGGTTTCAGCGGGCTGTGTCTCAACCGTGGGCGGCACCAGCGGGCTTTTGCCGCCCAGCGCCAGCCTCGCCTGCGGAACGCCGCACGAAAATCAATACGCGTCTTTTGATCCACTGGCCGACGTCATTCCTCCCCCCTACACATTGTGTTTGCCGGTCCCGAACGGCAAAACCTACACGCTGTCGCCCGGCACGTATTGCGACAAGACACTGTCGGGAAACATCACGCTCAATCCGGGCGTCTACATCATGCGCGGCACCACCATCAAGCCCGGGGGAAACGGCAGCCTGACTGGTCAGGGCGTGACCATATTCCTCATGGAAAGCGCGCAGATCTACATAAATGCCAATGAGAGGGTGAACCTTTCCCCGCCCAGCAGCGGCCCTTATGCTGGTATCACCATTTTCCAGGATCACGGCAACACGTCCGCCTTGACGTTGAATGGCGGCGCAAACTCCCTGGTCAGCGGCTTCATCTACGCGCCGGACGCGCCCATTTCCTACGCCGGCAACTCCGATATGAGCGGCCAGGGCGACTGTCTCAGGCTTGTCGGCAACACGGTGCAGATGACCGGAAATTCATCCGTCGAATCGGACTGCTCGGCAGCGCTTGGAAACCGCGCAATGTTTGCCGGCCGGATGATCACTCTCATGAAATGAGACGCCTCCAGTCAACCAGCGCGGCACGGCTCCATCGACCTTGGCTGTCGCTTGGTGTCGGCGCGTTCAACAATTCCGGAGTGCGGCGACCGCACTCCGGCAGATGAGTAGCTCTCATATCCAGGTGAAAATGCGCATCGCCATGGTTACGCCGGGGCGGCGAAGCGCTCGATCACCTCGGCGAGCGGGACATGGCCGAGACAGGCGCCCGACCCGGCAGGCTTTTTGCCATCCTCTACAGCCATGGCGTACCGGACAGCGGCATCAGCCTCGATGCGGCGGCGCAATGCGGCCAATTTGGGATAGGCAGCGCCGTCGACGGCCTGGTGGAACTCCGCCCAGCGGGCCACACCGATCAGCGTGGTGTCCGCCAGCGTCAGCCGATCGCCGACCAGGAAGTCCGTATCGGCGATCATCGCTTCAAGGCGGTCGTGCCGTTCGGCGACGGCCTTGCGGCCGAAGTCGCGCAAGGTCGCCTTGAGCGCCGGTTCATCCGCGGCCATTTCCAATGCTACCCAGAGCGGGCTGAAAGCGGCGGTGAACCCGGTGTTCACGAAGGCCATCAACTGATGCATGCGGTCGGCCTGCGGCGTGCGCGGTTCGAAGCTGATGCGACGTTGCGTGTCGCGGGCTTCGAGCCATGCGGCGATGGCCATGGTCTCGGTCAGCACCGCGCCTTCGTCGGTGATCAAAACCGGTGTTTCCTGACGACCGTTGATGCTGGCGTAGGCGTCGTTCTTCATCTCGGAGAGCATATCGACACGGCACAGGCGATAGGGATGCCCGACGCGTTCAAAGGCGGCGACGAGTCCCATCGAGCTTCCCGCCGGGAAGCCATAAAGGAGGATAGGTTCCATTTGTTTTCTTCCATGATTGAAGGGATCACGCCGCGCAGCGAAACTTGACCCTAAACGCTGGTCGCCCCATGTAAATTACGCACAATTCTGTAACCAGGACCGCCCATGAAAGACGTCGTCTCACGCTGCCCGATCGAAGAGACCATGCGCGTGCTCAGCGGCCGCTGGCCCACCTTGCTGCTCTATTATCTGAAGGACGGGACCAAGCGGTTCAGCGACCTGAGGCGCAACAACCCAACCGTGTCGCACCGCATTCTGACGCTGGAACTGCGCAAGCTGGAGGACGCCGGTATCGTGCGGCGGACGGTGTATTCGGGCTATCCGTTGCGCGTTGAATACGACCTTACCGCGCCGGGTCGCAGGCTTGTGCCGCTGATCGATGCGCTCGGCGCCTGGTGGGTGCATACGGAAGACGATCGGATGGGCGGTAATCCAACCTCGGACACAAATCTCGACACAGCAGCCTAGGATCGTCGTTTCGACCGAGATTTTCGCCGCCCTGCCCGGCAAAAGCCATGATCGCCACTATCTCAGGCGAGCATGACCATTGCGAAAATCGAAAACCACCCGATCCCGAATCTGAACAGGCGCATGCTGCTTAAGGGCGCCGGCCTCGCAGCCCTGGCCGGGCTCGCCGCCTGCAGCACCGTTTCATTGCCAACCGGCGAAGGGGCTGGGGCTTCCGCATCCGCCACCAGCACACTGGCCGGCATCCGCGCCTCGGCCGGGCTTGCGGTGCTGGTCCCAGACCGGCAGCTCGAACAGGCCGCGCTGCAGCAGGCCGGCTACATGGCGCAGCGCCGTCGCATGAGCCACACCACCGGCTGGGGCAAGGATTTCGCCTCGCGCGTCAAAGGCAATGGCATTGCGGGTGCGGCGGCCGAGAATATCGCCGAGGGCCGTTTCGACCTGCAGAAGCTTTTCGATATCTGGGTGCATTCACCCGGCCATCGCCGCAACATGCTCGACCCGCGCTTCACCCGCTTCGGCCTTGCCTATGTGCGCGACGGCAGCGACAGCAACCTCCGCTACTGGAGCCTCGTGCTCGGGAAATAAGAGGCGTCCCGGTTGCGTGCGCCACCGCGAAGACGACCTGTTGGCTTCATCTAGTCCATATGCGCGGCCGGTGCGCCACCGGCAGGCGCCTGCTTCGGCTTGCGCAGCAGGAAAACGAACGGGATGGCAAGCAGCGTCATCACCATGAGTATTTTGAAGTCGTTGACATAGGAGATCATCATCGCCTGGAGATTGACCATGCGATCGACCTGCGAAAGCGCCATTGGATCGCCGCTTGCGGCTGCCGGAGAGGCCGCCCACAGGTTTGGGTTGAACGGGTTGACGAAGGCCGAAAGCTCGGTGTGATTGACCTGCGTGTTGCGCACCATCAGGACCGTCACGACCGACACGCCGATGGATGAGCCGAGATTGCGCACCAGGCTGAACAAGGCCGTGGCGTCGGTGCGGAAGCGCACATCAAGCGTGGCGAAGGCGACGGTCGACAGCGGCACGAACACCATGCCCATGCCCAGGCCCTGAATGACGCCAGAGCTGAGGATCAGCCAATTGTCCATCTGCGGCGTGAAGCTGGACATGGTGTAGAGCGACTGCGCAGTCAGCAGAAAGCCGATGACGACAAGAATCCTGGCGTCGATCCTGCTCATCAGCCGCCCGACGACAAGCATCGAAATCATCGTGCCGACACCGCGCGGCCCCAAGACGACACCGATGGTGACGGTCGGATAGCCGAAGATGGTCGACAGCATCGGCGGCAGCAGCGACATCGAGGCCAGGATCAGCACGCCCATGACGAAGATGAATGCCAGCCCGGTCACGAAATTGCGGTCGAGGAAGATCTTCGGGTCGATGAAAGGACGTTCCGCCGTCAGCGTGTGGATGATGAACACCCAGAATCCGGTGATCGAAAGAGCAAGCTCGATCCAGATCTCGACCGAAGAAAACCAGTCAACCTCGCCGCCGCGGTCGAGCAGCAGCTGCAGCGCACCGACACCGAGCGATAACATGGCGAAGCCGAAGAAATCGAAGCTGCGCACCCGCCGGGCAACCGCCGGCAGATAGGCGGCCATGCCGAGGAAGGCGATGATGCCGACCGGCAAATTGATGAAGAACACCCAGCGCCAGTTGAAATTCTCGGTCAGCCAGCCGCCGAGCGTCGGGCCCAGGATTGGCCCCAGCATGATGCCGGCGCCCCAGATGGCCATTGCCTGGCCGTGACGTTCCCTGGGGTTGATGTCGAGCAGGAAGGTTTGCGACAGTGGCACGATGGCGGCGCCGAACACGCCCTGCATCAGCCGGAAGAACACTATGCTCTCCAGGCTCCAGGCGATACCGCACAGCATCGAGAACACGGTGAAGCCGACAACCGCCCCCAGGAACAGTTCCTTGCGGCCGAAGCGGTCGGCCAGCCAGCCGGTCACCGGCGTCATGATGGCGGCGGCGACGATGTAGGAGGTCAGCACCCAGTTGATGTTGTCGGGTGAGGCGCCGAGATCGCCGGTCATGGTCGGCAACGCGACGTTGGCGATCGTCGTGTCGAGCGCCTGCATGATCGTCGCCAGCATGAGCGCGACCGTGATCAGGCCGCGATGCGGCACTTCTTTGAAGGGTTCGGGCGTGCTCATGACGTGGAACTTCCAGCAGGTAACAAAAACGTGTACAACGGGTTTCCGGGCGGCAACGCCTTCCGTTAAGAGACCCTCGTCGCGGTGGGACGCGATTGTCGATGTGGGGGTTACATCGACTGAAAGTCTCTGATGAGCGGATGCCTGCCGCCCGGAAACATGAGGACCGACGGGTCCGTGCCGAAGATTTCAGATTCCGGTCAAGCCGCGCGGCGGCTTCACCCAGACGCTGATCCTTCCCACTCCTCCATCAGACCAATCCTGCTACTCGCTTCCACCCGCAGGTCCCCGCGGGATTCCGCTGCCTTTACTGCGTGGCCTCGCCTGCCGTGGCGTGGCCGAAGATCGACGGCAGGCCACGTGCCACGCCGGTGTCGACGGTAACGGTGGCGCTCATGCCGGTGCGCAACGCCATCTTGGCGTCGGCATCGGTCAGTTCGAGGCGCACCGGAATGCGTTGCGTGACCTTGACCCAGTTGCCGGTGGCATTCTGGGCCGGCAGCAGCGAGAATTCGGCTCCCGTGCCGGCGCCAATCGCCTTGACCGTCGCCTCGAAGGTGCGCCCCGGGTAGGTGTCGACCACGATATCAGCCTTCTGCCCGGGCTTCATGTGGGTGAGCTGCGTTTCCTTGAAATTGGCGGCGATCCAGGTGTCGCCGGTCTCGACCAGAGAGAACAGCGGCGTGCCGGAACCGACATACTGGCCAACCTTGAATGAGGAAGCCTGGCTGATGACGCCGTCGGCCGGCGCCTTGACCGTGGTCTGCGCCAGGTCGTAGGCCGCCTTGTCGCGTGCGGCGAGCGCGGCCATCACGGTCGGGTGCTTGTCGGTCTCGATGTCGGGATTGCCGCCAAGGGCTGCCTTGGCGCTGATGATGCCTTGCTCGGCAACGGCGAGCTGCTGCTTGGCCTTGTCGAGATCGTTCTTGGCTTCGTCCAGCGACGACTTGGCGTTGATGCCCTTCTGGGCAAGGTCGGCAGCGCGGTCGAACTGCGACTGGGCGAAGGCGACCTGACTGGTGTCGGACTTTTGCTGAGCCATCGACTGGCCATAAGCCGCGCGCAGCTGCTCGACGTTGAGACGCGCTCCCGCAACCGCCGCGTCGGCCTGGGCCAGCGCGATCCGGTAGGGCTCGGGGTCAATGGCAAACAGCACGTCACCCTGCTTGACCAGCTGGTTGTCGGCGATGTCGACCTGAACGATACGCCCGGCCGTGTCGGACGCGATCGACACCTTGGCCTGCTGCAGATTGGCGTTCTCCGTCTCCTGGTAGCGGCCCCCGGTAACCCAGACGTAACCGCCGCCGACAGCCAGTGCCGCAGGCAGCGCGACCATCAGCAAAAGACTGCCCAGCCGGCGCTTTTTCTTCACAGGCGCCAGGGCCGGCTGCACCGGGGGAGCAACCATCACCGGGGCCGCGGCCGGCTTCTCCGGCGCTTCCATTTCCAGCTCGGTCACTTTCTCGTCTATCTTGGCTACCGCGTTCATGCTGCTGTGCCTTCTGTAGTCTTCACTTTTTCAATGGATGGCGTCTCGTCGTCGGTCAGGTTCCGGACCATCGCCTCAAGCCCCTCGATGAGGACACGACGGGCTTCCGGCTTCACGCCGACGAGTGATTCCTCGTAGACTTCCCCGGCAATGCTCTTGATCACGGCGTAGGCATCGCTCGCCTTGGGCGTCAGGAAGATCATGCGGACACGGCGATCGGCAGCGTCGGGACGACGCTCGATCCAGCCGCCCTCCTCCATGCGATCGACCAGGCGAGAAACGCTGATCGGCTCGATTTCGAGAAGTTCGGCCAGCCGCGCCTGCGCGACCCCGTCTTCCTTGGCAACGCGGACCAGAAGCCGCCATTGCGCCGAAGAAAGCCCCAAGCCGCTGGCCCTCGCCTCGAAGCGCTTGCGCATCAAGCGCTGCACGTCGTGGATCAAGAAGCCCAATCTGTCGATACCATCGGAAACCATGAGCGGGATATATAATAAGCGTGCTTACTATTCAAGATGCCGCGTTGCACAAGAAGCCGGCAAATGTGCATGACAGCCATGCGATGCAGTCATGGTTAGCGATTGGTAAGCGCCTGGTCGCATGCCGGTCGGCATAGCCGCTCCGCCATGTCATGCTGGTCGTGTCCGACATATTGATGTACAGCCGTTGGTCAGGATCGGGGGATCACGAAAATGCCGACGCTTTACGCTCTCAAGCCGGCTTTCCAGGGAAGGCTGCGGCCGCTGGTCAACCGGCTCGCGGCGATCGGGGTCACCGCAAACAGCATAACCATCCTGGCGGCCGTGATGTCGATCGCGGCCGGTATGACCATCGCGATCTTGCATGAATGGCGCTGGCTGCTGTTGCTTGTCCCCGCAGTGATGTTCGTGCGGATGGCGCTGAATGCCGTGGATGGCATGCTGGCGCGGGAACACGGACAGGCCTCGACGCTCGGCATGTATCTGAACGAGTTTTGCGACGTCGTTTCGGACCTCGCGCTGACACTCCCTTTTGCCGTCTTTCCGGAATTTGGCGCATGGGGCGTCATCGCCTTCGCGATATCGGCCGTGCTGACCGAGTTCGCCGGTGTGCTCGGCATCGCCGCCAAGGTCGGGCGAAACTATGCCGGGCCGTTCGGCAAGAGCGACAGGGCATTGGCGCTGGGCGTGGTCGCCGTTCTGTGCGCGGCCGGGCTCTGGCCGGCATCCATCGCGCCATTTGTGTTTCCGGCCATGGCAACGCTTTCGCTGCTGACCGCCATAAACCGGATACGCGCCGGCCTTATTGGCAGCGCCAGCTGAGCACGAGGGCTCGCCATGCCGCCAGAGGGAAAGACCATGATGCACGAACCGATCGCCGCCGCGGCCACGGAAAGCCTTGAGCGGCACGCGCAGGAACGGGTCTTCCGCAGCCATGACGGGACGGAGATCTTCTACCGCTTCTGGCCCGCGGCCTCCGCCGATGCCAAGGGAGCGGTGGTGCTCTTCCATCGCGGTCATGAGCATGGCGGCCGCATGGCCCATCTGGTCGACGAATTGCAGATGCCGGACCACGCCTTCTATGCCTGGGATGCGCGCGGCAATGGCCGTTCGTCCGGCGAGCGCGGCTATGCCCCGTCCTTCTCGGCCCTGGTGCGCGACATCGACTGCTTCATGCGCGAGATCGCCGCCAGGGATGGCTTCACCACGCAGGATATCGCGCTGATCGCGCAATCCTTCGGCGCCGTGCTCGCGGCAGCCTGGGTGCACGACTATGCGCCGAAGCTGCGCGCCATGGTGCTGGCCTCACCGGCCTTTTCGGTAAAACTCTACGTGCCCTTCGCCAGGGAAGGCATCGCGTTGTGGCAGAAGATCAAGGGCCGCTTCTTCGTCAATTCCTACGTCAAGGCAAAATTCCTGACCCATGATCCCCTGCGCATCGCCTCTTTCGAGAGCGATCCGCTGATCACGCGGCCGATCGCCTCTAACATCCTGGTCGAGCTCTACCAGCACGCGGCCCGGATTGTCGCTGACGCCCGCGCCATCACCCTGCCGACGCAGCTGCTGCTCTCGGGCAGCGACTGGGTGGTGCGCCACGGCCCGCAGCACGAGTTCTTCGTCAATCTCGGCAGCCGCACCAAGGAACGCCATGTGTTGCCGGGTTTCTTCCACGACACGCTGGGCGAGCGCGACCGGGCGCAGGCCCTCGACCTGATCCGGCCGTTCCTGGCGAAGCAGTTTGCGGCGCCGGATGCGCCGGTCGACCTGAAGCAGGCGGATATTGCCGGCTACACCCGCGACGAGGCCGACAGGCTTGCCTCGCCGCTCGATCTGTTGTCGCCCAAGGGTCTCTTTTGGGCATTCAGCCGTGCCTCCATCCGCATGGGCGCCTGGGTCTCGCAGGGCATGAAGACCGGCATCGCCACCGGCTTCGATTCAGGCTCGACGCTGGATTACGTCTATGAGAACGACGCGCGGGGTCTTACGCCTCTTGGCCGCGTCGTCGATCGCGTCTTCCTGGAAGCCATCGGCTGGCGCGGCATTCGCCAGCGCAAGCTGCATCTCGAAGAGCTGATCGGCTCTTGCCTGGCGACGCTCAAGGCCGCAGGCCGGCCGGCGCACATTCTCGACATCGCGGCCGGCCACGGCCGCTATGTTCTCGATGCCATCGTGAAGAGCCCCGACCAGCCGGCGAGCGTGCGCCTGCAGGATTATTCCGACCTCAACGTCCAGCTTGGCCGCAAGCTGATCGCCGAACGGCAATTGCCGGCTGATGTCTCGTTCCAACGCGCCGACGCCTTCGATGCCGGCGGGCTCGCCAAAGCCGATCCGGCGCCCGACCTCGCCATCGTCTCCGGCCTCTACGAACTGTTCTCCGACAATGCGATGATCGGCCGCTCGCTCGGTGGGTTGGCCCGCGCCATGCAGCCGGGCAGCCTGTTGCTCTACACCAACCAGCCCTGGCACCCGCAGCTCGAGATGATCGCCCGCAGCCTGACCTCGCATCGCGGCGGCGAGGCCTGGGTGATGCGCCGGCGCACGCAAGGCGAGATGGACCAGCTTGTCGAAGCCGCCGGTTTCGAAAAGCTCGACCAGCGCATCGACCAATGGGGCATCTTCACCGTCTCGGTCGCACGGCGACGCTGAACAGCATGGTGTCATCGCTTGCATCGACCGCACGCACCGAGCCTTATGGACGGGTGGTTGTCAGGGCAGCCCTGTGGCTGGCCTTTCTGGCGCCGTTCTTCTACCTCAGCTACGGCTTCGCCAACTGGCTGGCGTCGCGGCGCGACGATGTCGGCAGCATCGTTTTCTCCTGGGAACACAGCATCCCGTTCATCGCCTGGACCATCGTGCCCTACTGGTCGATCAACCTGTTCTACGGCCTGTCGCTGCTGCTCAACGACAACAGGCAAGGGGTCGACCGCCTGGCCGGACGTTATCTCACCGCGCAGATCGTCGCCGTTGCTTGCTTCATCCTGTTCCCGCTGACCGCGACGTTCGTGCGGCCCGCGACGACTGGGCTGCCGGGCTTCCTGTTTGCCGTGCTCGGCGGTTTCGACAAGCCGTTCAACCAGGCGCCTTCGCTGCACATCGCCCTGCTGGTGATCATCTGGGATCACTGGCGCCACCGGCTCGGCGGCTTTCTTCTGCCGCTCTGGCATGGCTGGTGCTTTCTGATCGGTGCCTCGGTGCTGACGACCTGGCAGCATCATTTCATCGACATCCCGACCGGAGCACTGCTCGGTGTTTTTGCGCTGTGGCTGTTTCCGTGCAGCGGCGTGTTGCCGTTTTCAGGCTTCCGGCTGACCAGCGGTGCGAAGGCACGGCGGCTGGCGCTGTTCTATGCGCTGGGCGCCGCCCTTGCGCTGGCCGGTGCCGCGCTCGGTGCGTTCTTTTGCGCCGTCGCGCTCTTCCTGCTTTGGCCGGCGCTGGCGCTGGCCATCGTCGCCTTCGCCTATGCCGGAGCAGGCGCAAAAGTATTCCAGAAATTCGCCGATGGCGGCATCACGCTTGCAAGCCGTATTCTGCTCTTGCCCTACCGTCTCGGTGCCAGGGCAAACATGTGGGCCTGGACGCGTAATCTTGCTCCCCAGGTGGCGGTTGCCGATGGCGTCTTTCTTGGGCGCTATCCCACAGCACGCGAGGCCAACAGCTTCGGCACGGTCATCGACCTCGCCGCCGAACTTGAAAAGCCGGCGGGGGCCGATTGCCGCTGGATCAGCTTTCCGATTATCGACCTGTTGCCGCCCGAAATGGCGATACAGCAACTGGCAACCAGCGCGCTGGAGAGCGCGCGCCGCGACGGCACTGTGCTGGTCTGCTGCGCGCTCGGCTTTCAGCGCAGCGCCGGCGTCGTCGCCGAATGGCTGGTGGCGACCGGCAGAGCCAGGACGTCGACGCTTGCCCGCGAGATGCTGATGGCCGCCGGCCGGCCGATCCATCTTGCCGAGGCCACGGAGCGGACGACGTCATGACCGACAATGCCTACCAGGACCGCGTCGATCGCTTCGCCCGCATGCTGATGCAGCAGGCAGCATGGCCGGCCGCGGTCGTGGTGGCCGCAAATATCCTCGCGCCCCTGGCCGCTTCGGCGCGCGGCGCTTTCGAGACCTTGCCTGCGGCCGTCGCGCTGTCGATCACTGCCGCGAGCGCTGTCGCCGTGCTGGCGCTGTCGGCACTGCTGGTGTTCGACGCGCTGCTGTTCCGGCTGATGGCCAGCCACGATGAAGAGGCCTCCGGCGGCGCTGCGGTGGACGACATGCTGGCGCGCATGCGCCTGAAGCCCCTCCCGTCCACGACACGCACGCTCGATGACCGCATGACTGGCACACGCCGCCTGCTGTTCAAACAGCGCGTCGTCTTCGGCTTGTTCCTGGCGATGCTTTTCGCGGCGGGATTCTGGGCGCCGCGATGAACAGGCTTTCGCTGAAAACCTTCACCTTGCTGCAGACGGTGACGTCCGTCGGCCTCTCGGCACTGGCCTGGATGGTGACCGGCGTGCGTCCGATCTGGAGCGGCAGCATGCCATCCGACCGGCAGCGCATCTATTTCGCCAATCACACCAGCCATGGCGACTTCATCCTGCTGTCGGCATGCCTCAGCGAAAGGGAGCGCGCGATCACGCATGCGGTTGCCGCCGGCGAATATTGGGGAAAGTCGCGGCTGCGCCGCTTCATTGCCGAGGACATGCTGTCGTCCGTGCTCATCAACCGGCAATGGACGAAGCCTGAGGAAAACCCGATCGAGATCATGCTCTCGGTTCTCGACCAAGGTCATTCGCTGATCCTGTTTCCCGAGGGCACCCGCAATATGACCGATGAGCCACTGCTGGCCTTCCGCTCCGGGCTCTACAATCTGTCAATGGCGCGGCCGGAGGTCGAGCTGATCCCGTGCTGGATCGAGAACATGTCGCGCGTGCTGCCCAAGGGCCAGTTCCTGCCGGTGCCGCTGCTGTGCCGCGTCGTCTTCGGCGCACCGGTCGCGGTGGCGCCTGGCGAAGAACGCCGCGCCTTTCTCGAGCGCGCCCACGCCACGCTTCTGGCGCTCAACCCGCGTCCCGAGCGAGACGATTGATGCGCCACGAGATCTCCATCCTGATCATCGGCCTGCTGGCGGTTTTGACCACCGCCAGCATCGTCGCCGCCATACTTTCGGCGCGGGCGCCGAAGCCGCTGAGTTCGACGCTGGTCAATCTCACCCAGCGCATCAACGCCTGGTGGGTGATGGTGGCGATGATGACGGTCGCCTTCTTCTTCGGCCGTTACGGGATGACCATCCTGTTCGCGCTGATCTCCTTCGCCGCGCTGCGCGAATTCGTGACGCTGACGCACACTCGCCGCAGCGACCATTGGGTGCTGCTTGGCATGTTCGGCATCATCATCCCGTTTCAATACTGGCTGGTGTGGACCGCCTGGTACGGGCTCTTCGTGATCTTCATTCCGGTCTACTGCTTCCTGTTGATGCCGGCCATCACCGCGCTGCACGGCGACACCGAACGCTTCCTCGAGCGGATCGCCGCGCAGCAATGGGCGGTGATGATATCGGTCTATTGCGTCAGCCATGTCCCTGCCCTGCTGACGCTCGACGTGCCGGGCTTCGAAGGCCGCACCCTGTTGCTGATCGCCTTCCTGATCATCGTCGTACAAGGCAGCGACGTGCTGCAATACATCTTCGGCAAGCTGTTTGGAAAACACCGCTTTTCGCCGAACGTCTCGCCGTCGAAAACCTGGGAAGGGCTGATCGGCGGACTGGTGTCGGCGAGCCTGCTCGGCGCGCTGTTGTCGTTCGTGACTCCGTTTTCGCCGCTGCAGGCGGCGGCCGTGGCCTTCGTCGCCTGCTCGATGGGATTTCTGGGGGGGCTGGTCGCCTCGGCCATCAAGCGCGACCAGGGCGTCAAGGACTGGGGCCACCTGATCGAAGGCCATGGCGGCATGATGGACCGCACCGACAGCCTGGTCTTCGCTGCCCCGGTGTTCTTCCACATTGTGCGCTATTTCTGGACGGTCTGAGCAAGCCGTTTCCGACCGCAATCAAAGCCGGTTGCGGATCAGCATGGTGACGACGAAGAACGCACCAACCGAGCTGGTGATGATGCCGATCGGCAGTTCCTGCGGCGGCAGCAGCGTTCGTGCCAGAAGATCGCTGGCCAGCAGAAGCACCGCGCCGAAGACGGCACAGCTGGCAACCAGACGCAGATGCAAGGGACCCGCCAGCGGCCGTGACAGATGCGGGATCATCAGCCCGACGAATCCGATGACGCCGGCGACAGAGACAAGGATCGCCGTCGAGAAGGCGGCGACGAGAAACGTCATCCGGCGCATGCGCGCCACTGGCACGCCCAGGCTTTCGGCGGCATGTTCGCCGGCCAGGAAAGCATCGAGCCGGCGGTGGTTCCACAGCGCGTACGCCAGGATGGTCCCCGCACCCAGTGCGCCCAGCCAGATATTGTCCCAGCGCGCCAGGCCAAGGCCACCCATCGTCCAGAACAGCACCGAATGAGCAGCGCGCTGGTCGCCGGCAAAGACCAGATAGTTTGTCAAGGCGGTGAACATGAACGAGACGGCAAGGCCGGCGAGGATCAGCCGCTCCGGGCCTTGCCCTTTCACCCGCGCGACCAGCAGCAGGACGACCCCGGCAGCCAGTATGCCGCCGGTAAAAGCCGCGACCGGCAAAGTCCAGATGCCAAAGCTATCGCCGAAGACGGTGATGACGGAAACCGCGCCGGCGGCGGCTCCCGACGACAGTCCGAACAGGAACGGATCGGCGAGATCGTTGCGGGTCACCGTCTGCAGCAGCGCACCGACGACGCCCAGTCCGGCGCCGATGCAGATGGCCAGGATGGTGCGCGGCAGCCGCAGGTCGACGACGATCTTGCCGACCGGCCCGGACACGTCGTGCCCACTGAAGCCGACCGCACGACCAAGCGCGGCAACGACGTCGCTCAACGGGATCAGCGTCGAGCCATAGGCGATCGACAGCAGAGCGAGAGCGGCGATCGCCGCCGCCCCCACCAGCATGGCCAGTGCAAATGCCGGGTGGCGCAAGCTCAAAAAGCTTCCGGGTGCATCGCCTTGGCGATCTTGTCGATCGCTTCGATGTTGGCGGGTCCCGGCGTCAGTTCGGCATAGCGCAATGCGACGAAGCGCTCGTTCTTGACCGCATCCGTCTCCTTCATCGCCGGATGCGCCTTCAGGAAATCGAGCAGTTTCCTGTAGCCGCCGCCGTCCTGGTAATCGAGCAGGATGAGGAATTGCGGATTGCGCGACGCCACCGTTTCCCAGTCCGTATTGCCCCAGCTGGTGTCCATGTCGGCCATGATGTTGTCGCCGCCGGCGGCTGATATCATGGCGCTCGGAATGGCGAACTTGCCTGCGGTAAACGGCTTGTCCTCGCCGGAATCGTACAGGAACACCCTCGTGCCCTTCGCGCTGCCGACCTTCGCGGTGATGTCCGCGAGCTGCGTCTTCCAGCCCGAAACAAGCTTTTCAGCCTCGGCCTCCTTGCCAAAAATCTTGCCCAGCTTTTCGACGTCGCCATAGAGCAAATCCATCGAGGCGGCGGGCCTGTTCTTGTCGAGATGGACGCAGCTTTCCGTCAGCACCAGCGTCTTGATGCCATGCGGGGCAAGCGTGTCGGGCGTCACCTCGCCACCCGGCTTCATGCCGTAATACCAGCCGGCGAAGAAGAAATCGGGCTCGACGGCGACGAGGTTTTCGAGCGTCGGATACTTGGGCGCCAGTTCCGGGATCGAACCCTGCTCGGCCTTGAATTCGGGGCCGACCTTGTACCATCCGGTGATGCCGGTCAGGCCGACGATCGACGGCTGCAGTTTCAGCGCGAAAGCCATCTCGGCCATGTTGAGATCATGGATGACGGCGCGCTTCGGCGGCGCGTCGAAGGTCAGCGGCTTGCCGCAGCTGTCGACGGTCACCGGGAAGGCCAGGGCTGTCGAGGCCAGCAGCGAGAAGGCAAGCGAAAAAGCGAGGCGTTTCACGGATGTTGCTCCTTTGTTGGAATGCGGAACGGCTTCAGTCAGGACGGCGGCGCGGCACGATTCGGAACCTCGAAAACCGTCAGTTCGCGGTCCTCGGTCGGATGGCGCAGACGCAGCACATCGATGCCGAAAATCTCGCGGATCAGCTGTTGGGTCAGCGCTTCGCGCGGTGCGGCGAGCGCTTGCAGACGGGCATGGTTCATCACCGCCACCCTGGTGGCGAAGGGTGCGACCAGCGCCAGATCGTGCAGCACCGCGATCACCGTCATGCTGAAGCCGGCCACGAGTTCGAGCAGTTCGCCGCGGGCGCGCGGGTCGAGATGGTTGGTCGGCTCGTCGAGGAACAGGATTTTTGGCTGCTGCGCGATGGCGCGCGCCAATTGGGCGCGCTGGCGCTCGCCGCCCGACAGCGAGCCGATGGTGCGGCCAAGCAGCGGCAGCAGACCGGTTTGGCGCAGCGCATCCACGACAATGTCGCGCTCCTCGCTCCTGCGCTGCCCGGTATGCGGGACCCGGCCAAGCTCAACATAGTCGATCACCGCCAGCCGCGGATCGGGCTGGTCAGTCTGGCCGACCACGGCGATATGCAGTGACCGCTCGGCGGCCGAAATCCTGTCCAGCCGCCGCCCGCCAAGCTTCACCTCGCCTGAACTCGGCCGCAGCATGCCCGACAACATGCGCAACAGCGTTGTCTTGCCGGCGCCGTTGGGACCAATGATGGCAAGGCGGTCGCCAGCGGCCACCGACAGGCTGACCGCCTGGACCAGATCCCGGCCATTCGCCATGGCGCAGAGATCGCGCGCTTCGAGAAGCGGCGTCATCGGCTGCTGCCTGCCAGATTGCCCGGAGCCGGGATGCGGGCCAGCGTCTTGCCGGCCAATCCAGCCGGACGCTGCCCGGAATTGCACCAGCCATCGGCGAGCGAGGCGATCGCGTAGCCGAACGCCAACGCGCGATCTTCATCCACTGAGAGCCGACCATGCAAATCGGCACACAATTGCGCGCCAGGTCTGACCCCGGTCACGGGATCGCGGTAAAGTGTGCACACGATGATGCAATGGATGGCCTTCGAGGCTTCCAACTTCCGTCACTTTCCAAAACTGGCGACGGAAGGACGCTGGCGAGCCGGCCGACAAGACCGAGATTCGCGTTTCCTCCCGGCATACCCCGTCCGGTCAACTCATGCTGATGGCAGGTCTCCTGGCTCGCGGGTCGTTGCGCCATCCTGCCTTCCCAGCCTTGCCGGCCAGTGGCATTCACGGATTTTGCTCGCCGCTTACAGTTGCGGGGGCAGCCACGGTCTCGACCTGAGCAGGCCTCACCGTGTTCCCTTTTCACCCCTCGCCTTTCGACTCGGGGACCATCGCGGGTCCAGCGTAGATTTCCCCCAATCGCTTCGCAACGGATTTCTCGGACGGAGTGATGGGCCACTCATGTGTGGGGGAAACAGGCATTGCGCGCTCTCATTATGTAATAACATAACGCTCTAGAAGATGCCGCCTGACGCTGTCAAGCGAAGCCCAGCCGATGCTATCGTGCAGATTGCGCAATTTCGATCAAACTGGCTTTGCGGGAAGGTGGCAAGGTAATCCGCCCAATGCGAAAAGGAGCCCCATGAACCCGACCGAGAAAGCGCTGTGGTTCGTCGAAAGCCATCTGCCGGAGGCGATCTCGCTCGACGATGTCGCGCAAAGCAGCGGCGTGTCGCGCTTTCATGTGACGCGCGCGTTTGGCGCTGCCACCGGCCGGTCGGTGATGGGCTACATGCGCGCGCGCCGGCTGAGCGAAGCGGCGCGCAAGCTGGCCGGCGGCGCGCCCGACATTCTCTCGCTCGCGCTCGATGCCGGCTACAACTCGCATGAGGCGTTCACCCGTGCCTTCCGCGACCAGTTCGGCACCACGCCGGAACTGGTGCGCGCGCAAGGCACACTCGACAACCTCGACCTCGTGGAGCCGATCCTGATGGACCAGTCCTTTCTTACCAACCTCGAACCGCCGCGCTTCGAGACCAGCCGGCCGTTCCTGATCGCCGGCCTCGGCGAACGCTACAGCTGTGAAACCAGCGCCGCCATCCCGATGCAGTGGCAGCGCTTTGGCCCCTATATCGGCAACATTCCGGGTGAGACCGGCGACGTCGCCTATGGCGTCTGCGTCAACGGCGACGATGCCGGCAATTTCGACTACATCGCCGGCGTCGAAGTATCGGACTTTTCCGACCTGCCGAAGGAATTCAGCCGGGTAGGGGTACCGGCACAGAAATATGCGGTCTTCGCCCACCGCGAACACATCTCGACCATCCGCCGTACGGTCAACACGATCTGGAACAAATGGCTGCCGGCCTCCGGCCACGAAATATCCGATGCGCCGGAATTCGAACGCTACGGCCCCGATTTCGACCCGCGCAGCGGCAATGGCGGACTGGAGATCTGGATTCCGGTCAAGGGATAGGCGATCACGCCATCGGCAGTGCCGGCCAGCGATCAACGATCCTGCCGCTGGAAAACACTGCGATCGATCCGAATTGTTGCAGCACGGCCTCGCTCTGCGTCGGACGCAGGAAAGCGTAGTCGCCTGGCCTTGCGGTCGCATCGGCCGGCAAGCCCATGAATTGCTGGTTGGAGGACAGGCCGAGCACGCCGTTCGTCATCATGCCTTCGGGGAACACCGGCTCGGCCATCCACTTGCCGCCATAGAGATAGCAGCCCTTGCGCGGAAATCGGCCGAGCGCCTGCAGCAGGCGGGTGACGGCCGGCGGGCCGGGCAGCATCGGCTCGACGACTTTCAGGATCGACGTCGTGATAAAGGCCGCCGGCTGGAAGCCTTCGAGGCCGGGCGTGTCGAAATCGCTGGGCAGCACGAAGGCCGAGCCCATCGACACTTCATTGGCGACGCTGCCATGATGGAGCAGTGCTGTCTTGCTGCCGCCGATGTTCAAGATGCGGCGCTGGTCCGCGCCGAGACAAGCGACGAACGCGGTGGCCTGCGCCGACGCCTTTGCCAAGGCTTTCACCGGCCCGCCGAAAAGGCCCGGAATGTGCGGCGCATGCGCCTCGTAGGCCATGACGCCTTCGCAACGCAGCCGGGACGGCAGCGCGCTCAACGCCTTCGACAAGGCATCCGGGCTGGCAAAGCCGCCGCGATGCAGTCCGACATCGATCTCGAAAGCGATACGCAGCTCGATGTCGAGTTCGTCAGCGAGTGCGCCATATTCCGCCAGCCGCTGCTGCGTATCGATCAACCAGCAGACACGCGACCAGTCAGCCGCGCCCTTCGAAAGCGCAGCCCTTGCCGCATCGACCGGCATCGGTTTGCCATACAGCAGATCGGCATCCGGAAACGCCTTCAGCACCGCCTCGCTGATCGGCGGGTGGAAGGTCATGACGTGATTGGTGCCAAGCGCCTTGCCGATATGGGCAAGCAGCGGCATGCAGGCGAGCGATTTGTCGACCAACCGCACGGCAAGGCTGGGATCCAGTCTCCCCTTAACCAAGGCGATGTTGCTGTCCAGCCGATCGCGATCGAGCAGCAGGCAGGGCTGGAGGATGCCGGCTTGCTTCAGCGCGTCCGAAAGAATGGCAAAATAGGAGCTCATCGTTCGATGCCAAAAGGACTGGGCTCGATGCCGAACAGGCCGGCCATGTAGGGCGAGACGAAGCGGTTTTGCGGATCGATGTCGCGGCGCACCGCCATGGCGTCGTCCCAGCGCGGGTAGAGCTTCTTCAGCTCCGCCGCTTTCAGGCTGTGCATCTTGCCCCAATGCGGCCTGCCGCCATATCTGCGGAAGATCGGCTCGACTGCCCGCATGAACGGCAGCGGATCGTTTGCCGCGTCATGGTGGATGGCGATCGAGCAGGTTGGCCTCCTGTAGAATGGCGACAGCCAGAATTCGTCGGGCGCAACGGCGCGCACCTCCATCGGGAAATAGACCTCGGGAAAGCGCTTCTCCGTCAGCTCGATGATTTCGGCCAGCGCCTTCGGACCCTCCTCGAACGGCAGATGATATTCCATCTCGTTGAACTTGGTCTGCCGGTCGCTGGCATAGACGTTGAGCCAGTCCTGCACGTAGTCCTCGGCGGCCACTTTCGCGATGGCGTCGCGGATCAGCCGACGGCGCAGCGATGGCAGCCAGGCAAGCCCGGTGCGAAGCCTGCGCAGCGTCCTCAAACCAGCCTCGTCTTGCTCCGGCGGTCGCGCGGAAGGCGCAGCGCCGCTGAGATCGCTGGCGATGAACTGCGCATAGCCGGAAAACGGAATGTAATAGAATTCGGCCGAGCGATGCGCGGCCATCATCGTCTCGAACTCGCGCAGCATATCGGCGATCGGCAGCACCCATTTGCGGCGGCGCAGCCGGTAGGTCGGGATGTTGTTGAGCGTCACTTCGGTCATCACGCCGAAGGCGCCGAGCGCGACGCCGATGGCATGGATCATCTCCTGGTCCCCTGCCCGCCTGAAATCGCGGACCTTGCCCAGCCCGTCGACGATCTGCACCGTCTCCAGCTGCGTGTGATAGGCGCCGAGCGTCGGTCCCGAGCCGTGCGTGGCCGTGCCCAGCGCGCCGCCAATCGCCTGACGGTCGATGTCGCCCATATTGGGCAGGCCCTGGCCAATGCCTTGCAGGATGTGCATCAGCGGGCCGAGCCGGGTCCCTGCCCGCACCCGCGCCTGATGTTTTTCGGCGTCGTGCGAGACCAGCCCTTCCAGTCTCTCCAGGGACAGAATGGTGCCTTCGGATTTCACCAGCGGCGTGAAGGAATGACCGGCGCCGACGACACGCACCGGGCCGGGCGCGGCGCGCACGAGATCGCCAAGCTCACCGGCATCGGCGGGACTGGCGATAAGCTTCGGTTCGGCGCGCACGAAACCGGACCAGTTGCTCCAATTGCTCGACATGGCGCCCCCGCTCAGGCTTTTTGTTGGATCATGATCTCTACCGAAAACCGGCCTCCACTTTTCGGGATCATGATCTGGCGCGGCGACGCCGCGTCACCAGGATGAACAGACCGAGCAAAAGCACGCTGGCAACGGCGCTGGCGGCGGCGAATTCCGCCACCGGCCGGAAATCCTTGCCGTCGATCAACAGCGACGCGGCGATCGGTCCGATCGCCAGGCCGAACAGCTGGGCTGCCGGCACCAAGAGCACGGCGGTGCGCGTCTCGTCGGCGGTGATCGCCAGCCGGATCTGGTAGGGCACGATGAACAAGAGGATGAAGCCCATGACCAGAGCGGCTATCCAGAATGTCGTGAGGCCGGGCCCGCTGGCGAGGATCAGCGAGCTGACAAGTGCGACGGCGCCGATCGCCGCGATGGCCAAGCGATAATCGATGCGCGCCTCGAAGACGGTTGCTGTCATCGCGCCCAGGACCTGCGCCGCGAGGCTCGCCGAGACGATCAGGCCGACAGTGCGGCCATCGATGCCGTATTGTGCGCCAAGCGGTTCCAGAAAGGCCCAGACCGCGCCGAAGAACATGAAGTAGCAGAACACCGACAGCAGTGCGGTGAGCGAAGGCACCGTCAGCACATTGGCCAGGTTTTCTTCTTTCGGGAGATCGGCATAGTCCCCGGGGACGGTGACGGCCACCGCCAGCGACGCGACACAGACGACGGCAAGAACGATGAAGCCGCCTGCCGATCCGGCTGCCGGGATGACATAGAGCGCCAGCAACAGGGCAAGCGCGCATTGCGCCAGCGTCTGCATGGTGACGAAATAGCCGCCGATGCGCTCGGCGCGCCGCGAACGGGCGATCAATTCGGTGGCGACCGCGACCAGACCGCCCTCGGCAAGGCCGGCCAGGGCGCGGGCCGCGATCAGCGTGTTGGCGGTTGCGGCATAGGCCGTCCACACATTGGCCAGCGCCAGCAGCAGCAGGAGGGTCGCACTTTTCCAGCGCATCTTGTGCGCCGAAAGCAGCATCGCCACGACAGCAGAACCGATGGCAATGGCGATCATCTCGGCGGTCGCGACCAGCGCCAGTTCATCGCCGCTGACATGGCCCTCGGTGTAGAGCGCGCCGAGCAACACGGGCTGCAGGCCGAGGATGAGCAGGCCGACCGAACCGATCCACAGAGCCGAGGCAAGCTGCCAACCTGTCGGATTGCCGACCAGCCAGTCGCCATTGCCCGAGTGCCCGGCATTTGTCGAAGTCAAAGGCGCCTCCCCAACGTCCTTGCCGCGCGGCGAAAAAACTGACAACCTGTCAGCATTTCTAGAAACTGATACTTGATCATATTTCTTGTCAACCGGAATCTGGAAACCGTGCGAAAGATCGGTGCATGACGGAAGTGAAGAGAACAGCCACCGAGCCCAGGCGCAGGCCCAAGCAGGAACGCAGCCGCGAACGCATCGATGCGATCCTGTCGACGACCATGCGGCTGATCGGCGAGAAGGGCATCGACGCCGTCACCATGAAGGAAGTCGGCATGCTGGCGGGTGGGCCGATCGCCACCGTCTACCATTATTTTCCCAACAAATCGGCGATCCTGGCGATGCTCTACGAGCGGTTTTCAGAGGTCAGCCGTGCACGGCTGACGGCGATCATCGCCGACATCCGCGAAGCCAAGGACGTGATCACCGCCGCCGACCGGCTGCTTGACGACTATCTCAGCCGCGTCGCCGGCGATCCGGCCATCCAGGATCTACAGAACGCCATCCAGGCCGACAAGGCGCTCAAGAATCTCGACATCGCCGAAACCCGACATCAAGCCAGGATGTTCTGCGACCACGTCATCACTCTGCTCGGGCCCGAGAAGCGCGAGCAGTTCGAACGCATGGTTCTGCTGATCTTCCAGCTCGCCGGCGGCGTGGTGCGCCTGGCGCTCGCCGAGGGCGAAGCAGAAAGCCGCCGCACGATCGAAGATTATCGTTCGATCATTCACACGCAGCTGGGCCTGTTTTTTAACGACTGACTCAGGGGGGACGGCGCGACGACGATCTCGGCCAGCTATCGGCCTATCTCGCCCGATGGATGAGGCTCTCGAAGCCGTCGGCCAGATCGGAAGCGCCGGCAGCGAACATCTTCACGAGGTTTTTGGGACGGCCCGGGGTGTTGTTGGCATCGAGGAGGATGGCCCGGCCCTCATGAATGACGAAATCGAACTTCCCGTAGTCAAAGCCTAGCTCACGTCGCCGCTCGCGCATTTCGTCAGGAACGGGAACGGGCTCACGTCGGATCGTTTCCGATGCCTTGACCAGGCGGTTTGGCGATATATAGCGGGTGCAACGCTCGCGCTCTCCGCAAAACACCCAGAAGCGTGCCGCGAAGCCGTCGGGTTCTCTTTCTGGAATGAACTTTTCCACGACCAGATCATCGCGCTCGAAGACGCCATCTGGAACGTCGCCGAGAGATCCGTAGATCTGATAGGGCGGCAGGGTCTGCATGTGCGGAAAAGGCGGCGGTTTCCCCGCGCGCTTCGATCGCCGGTTGAGGAGCGTCTCCGGAATACCCTGGTTGTTGAGGTCGCTTTTGACGATGACCGGGCCTTGCCAGGAATCGCCGTCGACTATCAACGCTCCACTGACCCGTCGCTTGGATATGTCGGACGCCCCCAGATTGAGACAGAATGGAAAACTCCGTGCACAGTCGACATAGTCCGCGGACGTCACCGTGGCATCAACGTGCAGAACCGCGATGTCGGCGCTGTGTGCCTTCGACGGACCTTGTTGAACCCGGACCGAATGGCCACGCCTTTTCAGTTTCCCAAGAATATCGAAAAGCAAATAAGGGCTGTCCCTGCGCAGCAGGAGGTTGCGCTTGCCCAGAAACCGGTCATGCTCATGCGTTATGACAACGATGCGCGACACAGCTAACCTCCTTGGCTTCATCCCCACTTCTATTAAGCGGCTATGAGCATTCGGCGCCAGACTTTCTTAGCCTCCGGCGAATTTGCATGACAGATCATTGGGACAATTATCATCGGCACTGGCAGCTACTGGACGCGCCGTTGCGGCCGCCGCCGGAAACAGTTGGCATTGTCAAGCGCGAGCTCGATCTGGACGAGGCCGATGTTCTGCTGTTGGGCGTTACTCCAGAGCTGGCGGGCCTGGGCCGGACGATGCTGGCGGTCGATGGATCCGCTGCAATGGTTTCCGGCGTGTGGCCGGGCGACGACGCCTGTCGCAGAGCGATGACCGGGAATTGGCTGGACCTTCCAATCGGCAACGCCAGCCTCGACGCAGTCATTGGTGACGGTTGCTTGACCGTCGTCGATTCCGCACGCTCTCGCCGCGCCCTGTTGAGCGAGATCGCCAGAGTCCTGAGGCCGCGGGGGCAGGTAGCGATCCGCGTTTTCGCCGGCCCGGAGACGTTTGACGATTTGCGCAGCATCGAGGCCCAAGCCTTGGCCGGCGAGGTCGGGAATTTCCACGCCCTCAAATGGCGCATAGCAATGGCGTGTACGACGAACGATTGCGACCGCGCCATAAAGGTGCAGGCAATCCGCGATGCTTTTGACAAGAACTTTCCCGACCGCACAGCCCTTGCCGCGAACACGGGATGGAGCATGGCCTCCATCAACACCATCGATGTCTATGCAGGTTCCGAAACGACTTATTGCTTCGCGACGCTGGCCATGCTGATCGATGAGGCGAGCGGCTGTTTCGGCGACGTGCGTGTCGTGCCGAGCGGCTCGTACCCGCTGGCGGAACGGTGCCCGCTTCTGGTGCTTGGATCACCAAGGCGCAGGTAAGTTCATTGTCGGGCGCGGCAGGGCTTCGATCGAGCAATTCATGGCTCCGAGCGCCTTGACTCCGGCGAGCCGCCAGCCTATTTCAGCGCCACGTTAGCACTCGCTATTGGTGAGTGCTAACTCATATGTCCGGCGTCGCCGGACGGAGGAACTGTTTCTCACCGTTCTCATCGAGGAAGAAAAAATGGCAAAGTCGAAGTTCCGCCCGCTTCATGACCGCGTGGTCGTTCGCCGGGTCGAATCCGAATCCAAGACCGCCGGCGGGATCATCATCCCGGACACGGCAAAGGAAAAGCCGCAGGAAGGCGAGATCATCGCTGTCGGTTCCGGCGCTCGCGACGAAGCTGGCAAGCTGGTCCCCCTGGACGTCAAGGCTGGCGACCGCATCCTGTTCGGCAAGTGGTCGGGCACCGAAGTCAAGCTCAATGGCGAAGACCTTCTGATCATGAAGGAATCCGACATCATGGGCATCATCGGCTGAATATCGGCCTTTCCGTCAACTGAATCCCCTGAATCCCCGGGCTCAATCAAAGCCCCTGCCAGGAGCTAAAAATGGCTGCCAAAGACGTAAAATTTTCCCGTGATGCCCGCGAGCGCATGCTGCGCGGCGTCAACATCCTCGCCGACGCGGTGAAGGTCACGCTCGGCCCCAAGGGCCGCAACGTCGTCATCGACAAGTCGTTCGGCGCCCCGCGCATCACCAAGGACGGCGTCACCGTCGCCAAGGAAATCGAACTTGAAGACAAGTTCGAGAACATGGGCGCGCAGATGGTCCGCGAAGTTGCTTCGAAGACCAACGACATCGCCGGCGACGGCACCACGACCGCGACCGTTCTGGCGCAGTCGATCGTCCAGGAAGGCCACAAGGCGGTTGCCGCCGGCATGAACCCGATGGACCTGAAGCGCGGCATCGACCTGGCCGTGATCGAAGTCGTCTCGGCTCTCGGCAAGGCTGCCAAGAAGATCAAGACCTCCGAGGAAGTTGCCCAGGTCGGCACGATCTCGGCCAATGGCGACGAGTCGGTCGGCAAGATGATCGCGGAAGCGATGCAGAAGGTCGGCAACGAAGGCGTCATCACGGTTGAGGAAGCCAAGACCGCCGAGACCGAACTCGAAGTCGTCGAAGGCATGCAGTTCGACCGCGGCTATCTCTCGCCCTACTTCGTCACCAACGCCGACAAGATGGTTGCCGAGCTTGAGGACGTCTACATCCTCCTGCACGAGAAGAAGCTGTCCAACCTCCAGGCCATGCTGCCGGTTCTCGAAGCCGTCGTGCAGACCTCGAAGCCGCTGCTCATCATCTCGGAAGACGTCGAAGGCGAGGCCCTGGCCACGCTGGTCGTCAACAAGCTGCGTGGCGGCCTGAAGATCGCCGCCGTCAAGGCGCCGGGCTTCGGTGATCGCCGCAAGGCCATGCTGGAAGACATCGCCATCCTCACCGGTGGACAGGTCATCTCGGAAGACCTCGGCATCAAGCTCGAGAACGTTGGCCTCAACATGCTCGGCCGCGCCAAGAAGGTGTCGATCTCCAAGGAGAACACCACCATCGTCGACGGCGCCGGCAAGAAGGCCGAGATCCAGGGCCGCGTTGCCCAGATCAAGCAGCAGATCGAAGAGACCACTTCGGACTACGACAAGGAGAAGCTGCAGGAACGTCTCGCCAAGCTGGCGGGCGGCGTTGCGGTGATCCGCGTCGGCGGTGCGACGGAAGTCGAAGTCAAGGAAAAGAAGGACCGCGTCGATGACGCCCTCAACGCGACCCGCGCGGCCGTGGAAGAAGGCATCGTTGCTGGCGGTGGCGTTGCCCTGCTGCGCGCTTCGGCCAACATCAAGGCCACCGGCGTCAATGCCGACCAGGCCGCTGGCATCAACATCGTTCGTCGTGCGCTGCAGGCTCCGGCCCGCCAGATCGCGGCCAACGCCGGTGCGGAAGCATCGATCGTTGCCGGCAAGATCCTTGAGAACAAGGGCGCGACCTTCGGCTACAACGCCCAGACCGGCGAATATGGCGACATGATCGCCATGGGTATCGTCGATCCGGTCAAGGTCGTTCGCACGGCTCTCCAGGACGCGGCCTCGGTCGCCGGCCTGCTGGTCACCACCGAAGCCATGATCGCGGAGGCTCCGAAGAAGGAGTCGGCTGGCGGCGGCATGCCTGGCGGCATGGGCGGCGGCGGCATGGGCGGCATGGGCGGTATGGATTTCTAAGAAATCCATAAAGCACGCCCATGAACTAACATTGCTCAAGCCCGAAAGCGGGCTTGAGTGGCGGCATGGATTTCTAATCCACGCTTCCATCAGCTTTCAGCTACGGAAAGGGCGCCGAAAGGCGCCCTTTTTGTTTTTGAGGTCGAACGGCTCAAGCTTGGAGGCCAATCTAGATGGCGGCATCCGCGCGCTGCCGTACCTCTCCGGCCAGCACCGCGGCTTCGATCAGCGCCGCGACCTCGTCGGCCACGGCCTGTACCGGGGCGCGGTCGCGGGTGGCGCGGGCGATGACCATCAGCCCTTCCAGCGACGATTCGACCAGCAGCGCCAAAGCGTGGGCGCGGCGTTCGGCCACCCCTGCCCTGACGAAGGCGTCCCGCAGCAGGCCTATCCACTGCTCGAAGGCCGAACGGCACAAATCCGCCAGTTCCGGCACGTCGGTCGGCGCATCCAGCACGACAGGCGCGATCGGACAGCCGAGCGAAAACTGATTGTCCTCCAGCATGCGCCCGACCGACTGGTAGATATGATGGACGGCCACCGCCGGATCGCGCTCCGCGGCAAGCGCCTCGCCCAACCGCGCCGTCACATCGGCGACGCTGGCACGCGTCACCTCGATGACCAGTTGGTCCTTGCCGCCGGGAAAATGGAAGTAGAGCGAACCGCGCGGCGCGCCGCTGGCGCTCAAGATGTCGTTGAGCGAGGTGCCATGGTAGCCACGTTGCCGCAGCAGCAGTCCCGTCGTCTCAAGTATGCGGGTACGGGTGTCGTTCGCCATGTCAACCTCTGTCAGCAGTGAGCATTATAGGCCTTGCGTCGAATATGACAATCGGTCTACATAATATGTAGATCAGTCTATATATTCGAGGCGTCCGAATGCAGACCTATCGACTTGAAGGATTCGGCGGAACCGAATGCCTGGTGATGCGCGATGAGGCGCGGCCCGAGCCAAAACCGCATGAGGTCGTGGTGCGCGTTCGCGCCACCTCACTCAACCGGCGCGACACGATGATCCTCAACGGCACCTATCCGCTGCAGCCGCGCCAAGGGTAGTTCCGTTGAGCGACGGGGCCGGTGAAGTCGTCGCCGTCGGCGTTGCCGTCACCCGCTTTGCCGTCGGCGACCGTGTCACCGGCAGCTATTTCGCGCGCTGGATCGACGGCCGCATCAATGCCGGACTCATCGACCAACTTGGCTGCACGCTGGACGGCATGCTGACCGAATATGCCGTTCTCGACGAACAATGGGCGGTGCGCTTGCCCGATCATCTCGATTGGCATGAGGCGGCGACACTGACCTGCGCTGGCCTGACCGCCTGGAATGCCGTGACGGGCGCTCAAATTCGAAAGCCCGGCCAATGGGTTCTGATCATCGGCTCGGGCGGCGTCGCGCTCTTTGCACTGCAGTTCGCCAAGCTACTCGGCTGCCGCGTCGCCGCCGTCACCTCGCGCGGCGAGAAAGCCGACAGGCTACGGGCGCTGGGCGCGGACCTGGTGATTTCGACATCGGATATGCCGCAATGGGGTGCGACCGTCCGCGACCAGACCGGCGGCATCGATCTCGTCGTCGAGACCGGTGGTCCGACGACTTTCGCGCAATCGCTGATCGCCAGCACGCTTTACGGGCACATCGTGCTGCTGACTCTACAGGATGCGAAAGGCGGATCGATTCAGCTGCCGGCGGCACTCTACCAGCGCAGCCTCGCCACCATCAGCCGCCTCTTCGTCGGCAACCGGACCAATCTCGAAGCCATGCTGCGCGCTGTCTCACAGCACCGCCTGCGGCCCGTCATCGACAAGGTCTTTGCCTTCACCGAGGCCGGCGATGCCTACCGCTATTTCCAGCAAGGCGACGTCTTCGGGAAGGTGGTCGTCGACGGCGCCTGACCCCATCGATTCCTCAAACCAAGGGAGAAGGACAATGACGATTCGAGAAGCATCGGCCGAGTGGCAAGGGACCCTGAAAGAGGGCTCGGGCAGGCTGCGGCTCGGCAGCGGCGTCTTCGAAGGCGCCTACTCCTTCCCGTCGCGTTTCGAGAACGGTCCGGGCACCAATCCGGAAGAGCTGATCGCCGCAGCGCATGCCGGCTGCTTCTCGATGGCCCTGAGTGCCATACTGGGCCGGGAAGGCCATATCCCCGACAGCATTCGCACCGTGGCGAAGGTGCATCTCGGCGCCACCGCGGCCGGGCCGACGATCACCCAAATCGAGCTAGAGACAGAGGCCAGCGTCGCCGGGCTGGCCGGGGAAGACTTCGAGCGGCTGGCACAGTCCGCGAAGACAACTTGCCTCGTCTCGCGGGCGCTGGCCGGCGTGACCCAGATCACGCTGAAAGCGAGCCTCGTCCAGACCGCTACCGATCACTGAAAGGAAGGAGCAATGCAATGACACAGGAAGTCATCATCGACCACGCCACGGCTCGGCGCTCCGCCGAAACGGCCGAGATCATGCGTCGCTTCAACGACGTGTTCCAGCGCCACGACCCGTCGGCACTGGACGGGCTGGTGGCGGAAGACTGCGTGATCGAGAACACTACGCCGGCGCCGGACGGTGCCCGCCACGCCGGCAAGGCCGCCTGCATCGAACTGTGGTCGGCGATCGCGACCGGACCCGGCACGCGCTTCCACCTCGAAGAGACCTTCGTCGCTGGCGACCGGGCGACGATCAGCTGGCGCTACTGCATGGCAGACGGCAACTCGCTGCGTGGTGTCAATTTGATGCGTGTGGCGGCCGGCCGCATCGTCGAGGCCAAGGGTTATGTGAAGGGGTAGTGCCGGCAGGCGCTACCGATCCGCCAGCGCAAGCTTGGCACCGAAGGTGCGGCGCAACAGGTCGGCTCCATGCGTCGGCAAGCCTCCGCTAATCCAATTGACGCACGAGGACGCCCGACCACAGCCATATGAGTAACTCCTAAGGTATTTCGGCCTGTGCTAGAATCCAGCACGACCGCCATTCGACGATCGAGAAGACCATTAGGGAGGACTCGTGTGATGAACATCAGAACCGCCTGCCTTGGAGCACTCGCATTGGCTATCTTCAGCGGCACGGCGCTTGCCGGGGCGCTCGACTCGCCCAAGATGATGGAACCGTTCTTCACCGATTCGAGCATGAAGACGATGAAATCCGACGATGAAATGAAGGCCGCTTGGGCAGCGATGTCCAAGGACGATCAGGCCATGATGATGAAGGAATGCCAGGACGCCGCGATGAGCAAACCATACGCACCGTTCTGCGAAAAACTGAAGGCTCTCGGCGGCGCCAACAAGTGATTGTCCCCGCCCGAGGCTGAAGAGCAGATGAAGGCGGGCCCCCTGGGCTCGCCTTCTCGCCGTCTGGGCATGGCCGTCTGGGCAGGGATTTTGCGCGGAGACGACACGACCCGTGAACCGGGTTCTACCGGTCGGCCAGCGCCAGCTTTGCGCCGAGCATGACGAAGGCGCCGGCGAAGGTTCGGCGCATCCAGGTCAGCACCATTGGCCGCGACACGACATGGCTGCGGATCGAGGCTGCGAAGATGCCGTAGCCGACGAAAACCACGAAGGTCAAAAGCATGAAGACGGAGCTGAGCTCCAGCATCTTCGACAGAGCGTTGGGCTCGGTGGTGCTGACGAATTGCGGCAGGAAGGCGAAGAAGAAGATCGACAGTTTTGGGTTGAGCACGTTGACGAGGATGCCGGTGGCAATCACCTTGCCGGTCGAGCGCGGCGCCACATCCTGTTCGACGCTGAGGCCACCCTTTTCCTTCAGCGTGTTCCAGGCCATGTAGAGCAGGTAGGCGACGCCGAGATATTTCAGCGTCTCGAAGGCGACCGCGCTGGTGTGCAGCAGCGCCGCCAGGCCGGTGATGGCGGCGGCCATATGCGGGATGATGCCGAGCGTGCAGCCGAAGGCGGCGATGATCGAGGCCCGCGCGCCGCGCGAAAGGCCGGCGCTCAGCGTGTAGAGAACGCCGGTGCCGGGCGAAGCCACGACGATCAGCGACGTCAACAGAAATTCGATGCTCATGTAATCCTCCGGTGCCCTGCCCCGCGCGGAAGATATCGGGACGGACAATGGCGCACAAGCGGCGGTGGGCTTAATGCAGGGCAATCGCTTCGGGTTAACGGGAGGTGCGTATGGGATGCGAATGTGATTCATGAGGGGCTTCGTGATTTGCGGAGCCCTCGATGTCGCGCC
>NZ_JAMYQF010000023.1:0-95917 GCF_040320745.1 Mesorhizobium sp. M0621
TCAGCGCTGCAAACCCGCCGGAAATCGCGCGGGCAACTCAATACTCCCGCCAAGAATATCGAAATCAGCAACGATCAGACTTTTGCAGCAGCCTGCTAAGTCACTCGCTGACGATGCCGACCGGCGCCGTCTCGATCTTGAAGGCGGCCGAGATCAGCGCCCGAGTATAGTCGGTTTGCGGATTTTCAAAAATCTGCTGCGAAGGACCGGCTTCGACGATCCTGCCATTGCGCATGACGATGACGTCGTTGGCGAGCGCGCGGATGACCTTCAAATCGTGGCTGATGAAAAGATAGGCAAGGTCGTGCTTGGCCTGCAGGCTGCGCAACAGGTCGACGACCTGCGCCTGCACGCTCATGTCGAGCGCCGATGTCGGCTCGTCCAGCATGACGAAGCGCGGATTGAGCACCATGGCGCGCGCGATGGCGACACGCTGGCGTTGGCCGCCGGAGAACTCGTGCGGATAGCGGTTGCGGGTCGCCGGATCGAGCCCGACCTCCTTCAGCACGGCCGCCACCTTGTCGTCGCGCTGGTCGGGCGACAGCTTAGGCTCGTGGATCTTCAAGCCTTCCTCGATGATCTCGGCGATCGACATGCGCGGGCTGAGCGAGCCGAACGGATCCTGGAAGACGATCTGCAATTCGCGCCTGAGCGGCCGCATGGCGTTGAAGGTCAGCTGGTTGATGTCGCGGCCGTTGAACTGGATGGTGCCTGTCGACGAGATCATGCGCGCCAGCGCCAGGCCGAGCGTCGTCTTGCCCGAACCGGATTCGCCGACCACGCCCAGCGTCTGGCCGGCGCGCACGGTGACATCGATGCCGTCGACCGCCTTCACATTGTCGACGGTACGGCGGAAAAAGCCCTGCTTGATCGGGAACCAGACCTTAATGTCCTTGCCGGTCATGACAGGCTTGGCCGCGGCATTGGCGGCCGGCGGCTTGCCCTTCGGCTCGGCCGCCAGCAGATGCCTTGTATAGGCATGCTGCGGATTGGCGAAAATCTCCTTGGTCGGCCCGGTTTCGACGATCTTGCCCTTGGTCATCACGCAGACGCGGTCGGCAATCTTGCGCACAATGCCGAGGTCGTGGGTGATGAACAGCATCGACATGCCCTTGCGGCTCTTCAAGCCGGCCAGCAGTTCGAGAATCTGCGCCTGCACGGTGACGTCGAGCGCCGTCGTCGGCTCGTCGGCGATCAGCAATTCGGGTTCATTGGCCAGCGCCATCGCGATCATGACGCGCTGGCGCTGGCCACCGGACAGCTGGTGCGGATAGGCGTCGAGCCGTTTTTGCGGATCGCGGATGCCGACCTCGTTGAGCAAGGCCAGCGTGCGCGCCTTGGCCGGTCGGTCGGCCATGCCCTGATGCACCTTCAGGATCTCGACGATCTGCTGCTCGATCGTGTGCAGCGGATTGAGCGAGGTCATCGGCTCCTGAAAGATCATCGTGACCTTGTTGCCTCGCACCTGCCGCAACTGCTTCTCGCTCATCGCAAGCAGGTCCGCGCCTTGGAACAGGATCTTTCCCGAGGGGTGGCTGGCGCTGGGATAGGGCAACAGCTTCAGCACCGAGAGCGCCGAGACCGATTTGCCGGAGCCGGATTCGCCGACCAGCGCCACTGTCTCGCCCTTGGCGATGTCGAACGAGATGTGGTCGACCGCCGTCGACGGCTGTCCGCCTTGCGCAAAGGCGACGCTGAGGTCCTGGACGCTGAGCAGGGGTGCTTCGCTCATCTGAATGTCTTGCGCGGATCGAAGGCATCGCGCGTCGCCTCGCCGACGAAGACCAGCAGCGACAGCATCAGCGAGATGACGATGAAGCCCGAAATGCCGAGCCACGGCGCATTGAGGTTGCGCTGCGCCTGCTTGAGCAGTTCGCCGAGCGAAGCGGAGCCGGGCGGCAGGCCAAAGCCGAGATAGTCGAGCGAGGTCAGCGTCGAGATCGAGCCTGAGAGCAGGAACGGCATGAAGGTCAAGGTCGCCACCATGGCGTTGGGCAACAGGTGGCGGAACATGATGGTGCGGTTGGGCACGCCGAGCGCGCGGGCCGCGTTGACATATTCGAAATTGCGGGCGCGCAGGAACTCGGCCCGAACCACGCCGACCAGCGCCACCCAGGAGAACAAGAGCATCAGGCCGAGCAGGATGAAGAAGCCCGGCGGCAGGATGGCGGCGACGATGAGCAGGAGATAGAGCACCGGGATCGCCGACCAGATTTCGATGAAACGCTGGAACAAGAGATCCGTCCAGCCGCCGAAATAGCCTTGCACGGCGCCCGCCGCGACGCCGATCAAGGCCGAGCCGGCAGTCAGGATCAGGCCGAACAGCACCGAAATGCGGAAACCGTAGATGACACGCGCCAGCACGTCGCGTGCCTGGTCGTCAGTGCCGAGCCAGTTCCAGTTGCCAACGATGCAGGCAGGGTCGGCCGCACTTTGCGGATACTGATTGCAACGCGTCTTGGCGTCATATTGCCAGGACGGCTTGGCGGGTGCGGCCTCCGGAATGGCGTTGTTGACCGTCTGGTAGGAGTAGCGCACCGGCGGCCAGATCATCCAGCCATTGGCGTTGATCTCGTCCTGGATCACCGGGTCGCGATAGTCGGTGACGGCATAGAAGCCGCCGAATTTTTCCTCGGGGTAGGCGACCAGCACCGGAAACAGGATCTCGCCCTTGTAGGAGGCGATGATCGGCTTGTCGTTGGCGATGAATTCGGAAAACAGCGACAGCACGAACAGGACCAGGAAGATCCACAGCGACCAGTAGCCGCGCCGGTTGGCTTTGAAGTTCTGCAGGCGTCGCTTGTTGAGCGGCGACAGAAACGGCCGGGCGATCCGCTCCGGTGCCGCTTCAGCAGGGACTGTGGCCTCCGACATCAGACGTCTCTCCGCTCGAAATCGATGCGCGGATCGACCCAGGTGTAGAGCAGGTCGGACAGCAGTCCGACAAACAGCCCGAGCAGCGAGAAGATGTAGAGATTGGCGAACACCACGGGATAATCACGCTCGACCACCGACCTGAAGCCGAGCAGGCCGAGGCCATCGAGGGAAAAGATGTTCTCGATCAGCAGCGAGCCAGTGAAGAAGGCCGAGATGAAGGCGCCTGGAAAGCCGGCGATGACGATCAGCATGGCATTGCGGAAGACGTGGCCATAGAGCACCTGCCGTTCGGACAGGCCCTTGGCCCGCGCCGTCACCACATACTGCTTGCGGATTTCCTCGAGGAAGGAGTTCTTGGTCAACAGCGTGGTGGTGGCGAAGGCCGACAGCACCAGCGCCGTCAGCGGCAAGGTCATGTGCCAGAAATAATCGACGATCTTGCCCCACCAGGACAGCTGATCCCAATTATCCGAAGTGAGGCCGCGCAGCGGAAACCAGTCCCAGAAGGACCCGCCGGCAAACAGCACCATCAGCATGATGCCGAACAGGAAGCCCGGAATGGCATAGCCGACAATGACGACGCCACTGGTCCAGACATCGAAGGGAGTGCCGTCCTTGACCGCCTTGCGGATGCCGAGCGGGATCGAGATCAGGTAGGACAAAAGCGTGATCCACAGCCCGATCGAGATCGACACCGGCATTTTTTCCAGGATCAGGTCGAGCACCGAAATGTCGCGGAAATAGCTGTCGCCGAAATCGAACCTGATATAGTTCCACAGCATCATGCCGAAGCGCTCGAGCGGCGGCTTGTCGAAGCCGAACTGCTTCTCCAGCTTCTTGATGAATTCCGGATCGAGGCCCTGCGCGCCGCGATATTTCGAACTGACATCGCCGGCGGCATCGAAGTTCGCGCCGCCGCCTGCGTCGCCACCGCCGCCGCCGAGGCGATCGCTGCCACCCTGATTGGTCAACCTGGCGATCACCTGCTCGACCGGCCCGCCGGGGGCGAACTGGATGACGGCAAAGGATATCGCCATGATGCCGAACAGCGTCGGGATCATCAAAAGGATGCGGCGCAGGATATAAGCGCCCATCAGGCCTTTTGCCCTGCTTGAGCGAACATCTCAGCCTTTGCCAATTTTTGCCGCCTTGCCCTTATCGAACCACCACAGCGTCTCGGCCGGAAAGCCGAAATCGGGCTTCTGTTCGAGAAAGCCGAACATGTCCCAATAGGCGACGCGGTGATTCGCCAGATAGTATGTTGGAATCCAGTCCAGCCGCGCGCGCAAGACCCGGTCGAGCGCTCTGAGCGCGGTGACCAGTTCTGTACGGCTTTTCGCCTTGCCGGCCGCCACGATCAGCGCGTCGATGGCCTTGCTCTCCGTACCGGGATAGTTGCGCTGCCCCGGGATTTTCGCCATCCGGGAATCATAGAGCATCTCCAGTCCGTCGTCGGTTGGCGTCGCCCCGATCGACCAATGCAGCAGGGCCAGATCGAAGTCGTAATCACTGTGCCGCTGTTCATACTGTGCCGAATCGATTTGCCGGATCGATGCGTCGATCCCGATCGCCTTCATATTCTCGGACCAAGGGGTGTAGATGCGAACGATGCCGTCATCCTCCGCCAGCATTTCGACCCGCAGCCGCTCCCCCTTGTCGTTGACGACGAAACTGCCCGCGCGCTTCCAGCCCGCTTGCGCAAGCAATCTCGAAGCCTCGCCCAGCAGCTTGCGGTCATGGCCCGAACCGTCGGAGAGGGGCTGCGTTACCGCTTCACCAAAGACCTCCGGCGGCAATTCGGCCCGAAACGGCTCCAGCAGGGCCAATTCTGCGGGCGAGGGCAGGCCTTCGGCCTTGTAATCCGACCGTTCGAAGTTCGATTGAGAGCGCTCGTAAGAGCCGTAAAACAGCGCCCGCTTCATCCATTCGAAATCGAAGCATCTGGCGATTGCCCGTCGCACCCGCTCATCGCGGAATTGCGGACGACGCTGATTCAGCGCGACAGCCTGCATGTCCGGCGTCTTCTCGCCGGGAAATTCCCGTTTGACGACCTTGCCGTCCTTCAGCGCCGGAAAGTCGTAGCCGGTTGCCCATACACGCGCGGTGGCCTCCTCGCGAAAATGCGTGTCGCCTTTCTTGAAGGCTTCGAATGCCGCTTGCCGATCAAGATAGAAGTCGATGCGGATGCGGTCGAAATTGTAGAGCCCCCAGTTCACTGGGAGGTCACGGCCCCAATAGTCGGCCACGCGGTCATATTCGATAGTCTGTCCGGCCGCCACGCGCCCTATCTTGTAGGGTCCCGATCCAAGCGGTGGCGTCATCGTCGAGGCATCGAAATCATTGGCCGTGTAAAAGGCCTTGGAGACGATCGGCATGGCCACGACCACTAGTATGTTTTGCGCCGACTGTTCGCCATTGAAGGTCAGGTCGAGAGTGGCGGGATCGACCGCGACCGCTTCCGTCATATACCGCAACGCTTGGGAAAGGTTCGGATGGCCTTGCTCTTTGTAAAGCTTCAACGCGAAGGCAACGTCCTCGGCGGTCAGCGGCGAACCGTCGTGGAAACGCGCTTGCGGTCGAAGCACGAAGCGGAAGCCGTTGCGGTCTTGTGACAGGATAACGGACTCGGCGAGCAGGCCATAGACCGCATCAGGCTCATCGAGCGCGCTTGTCATCAGCGAATCGAAACAGAGTTCGGTGCGCGGCGGCGCGTCCCCCTTCAATACCAGCGAATTCAATGTGTTGAAGGTCAGAAAGCTCTGATTGAGGGTCGAATTCGGCGGTGCGAAATTCATCTGGCCGCCCTTTGGGGCATCCGGATTGACGTAGTCGAAATGCGTGAAGTCAGGCTTGTATTTGAGGTCACCGAAGGCCGACAGGCCATGCAGCTTGGTGCCGGTCACAATTTCGGCGAAGGCTTTGCCGGGCAGCAGGGCCGCAGCCGCGGCAGCCGCGCCGAGGGCGAGAAAATCGCGGCGGGGCAGGACCGCCATCAATTGCCGCCCTTGTACTTGGCTGCCAACGCCTTTTCCTTGTCAGGAATGATCCACCAGGAATCGATGTCGGCGCCGACATAGGCGGGCTGCTTATCTGGAAAACCGAACTTGTTCCAGTAGGCCAGCCAGACCGCGGAACGGTAATATTGCGGCACGACGTAGAAGTTCCACAGCAGGATGCGGTCGAGCGCGTGCGTGGCGGCGACGAGGTCGTCGCGATCGGTGGCGAAGATGATGCGGTCGACCAGCGCGTCGACGATAGGATCCTTGATGCCCATCAGATTGCGCGAGCCGGGCGAGTCGGCGGCTTTCGAACTCCAGAAATCGCGTTGCTCGTTTCCGGGCGATTCCGATTGTTGCAGAATCCCGGTGACGACATCGAAATCGAAATTATTGACGCGGTTGATGTACTGCGTCTGGTCGATGATGCGCAAAGTGGCGTCGACACCGATCTTGCGCAAATTGGCGACGTAGGGGCTGGCGATCACTTGGTCGGTGTCGTTCCAGCCGAGGATCTCGAACTTGAACGGTGCCCCGGTCTTTGCATTGACCATTTTGCCGCCTTTGATCACCCAGCCCGCCTTGGCGAAAAGATCGACCGCCTGTTTCAGGTACTTCCGTTCCGCTTGAGGCGAATCGTAGACCGGCAGCTTGAATTCCTGGGTGAAAAGTTCGGGCGGCAGCTTGTCGCGGTATTTTTCCAGAATCTCCAATTCCTTGCCTTGCGGCAACCCACTCGACGCCAGTTCGGTGCCCTGGAAATAGCTTGATGTGCGGGTGTTGAAGCCGAAGAACAGCGTGCGGTTCATGCTCTCGAAATCGAACGGGATGGTCAGCGCCTCACGCACCAGCCTGTCCTGGAACAGCGGCCGCCGCTGGTTGAGGGCGAAGCCTTGCATCGGTTGCGGCGCCTTGGTCTGGAAGTCCTTTTTGACGACGTCGCCGGCTTGGAATGCCGGGAAATTGTAGGCCGTCGCCCATTTGCGGGAGCTGTATTCGCGGTTGATATCCTCCAGCCCGCCCTTGGTGAAGGCGAGCCAGGCAGCGTTGTCATCGAGGATATAGGTGTAGCGTCGCGTATCGAAATTCTCGCGGCCGATCTTCACCGGCAGCTTGGCCGCCCAGTAGTCCGGCACGCGCTGCCAGATGATTTCCGAGCCCGGCTTGAAGCTGGCGATCTTGTAGGCCGCCGACCCGAGCGGAATTTCCAGCGTCGGCTTGGTGACGTCACGCTTCTTCCCGTTGGCATCAGTGCCCTCCCACCAATGCTTTGGCAGCACAGCGAGATCACCGATGATCTTGGGCAGCTCGCGGTTGCCCTTCTGGTTGAAATGGAACTCGACCTCGCGGTCCGAAATCGCCACCGCATCGGTGACGTTGTCGAAATAGCGGCTGTATTGCGGGCTGTTGGCCTTGAGCACCTGGAACGACCAGATCACGTCGTCGACGGTGATCGGCTGGCCATCATGCCATTTGGCGCGCGGGTCGAGCCGATAGGTCGCCGAGGAATAGTCGGCGGGATATTTGTAGGCATCGGCGATCAGCGGATGGCTGGTGCTGCCTTCGTCGGTCGCCTGCTCCATCAGCGTGTCGTAGAGCAGGCCGCCACCGAACCCGACGAGGCCGGCGGCCGGCGATCCCTGCACGATATATGGATTGAAACTGTCGAATGTGCCGGGCACTACCGAATTCAGCGTGCCGCCCTTGGGCGCGTTCGGGTTGACGTAGTCGTAGTGCTGGAAGTTGTCGCCGTATTTGGACTCGCCGATCAGCGATGAGGTGGTGCGCCATTCATCGGCGCGGGCAGCCTGCAATCCCACCGTCAGAAGGACTGCCGCCAGCATCGACTTGAGAAGCGTTCGGCCAACCGTCATGCACTATCCTCTTCGCAATGCCCGTTCATGGACAATCTAGATGATTTGGCGCTCGTGAAAACCGCCATGCGCGGCTTTGTCGCCGCCTATGCGGTTTTCCTAACGAAAAAGCCGGGCTGAACCCGGCTTTTTCAAGGTCGTCGAGATGATATCCGGTTATTGCGCAGGTGCGGGCGCTGCGGGCTTGGCTGGCGCGGCACCATCAGCCGGTTTCGCGGGCGCTGCACCTTCAGCCGGCTTGGCCGGAGCAGCTGCGTCGGCCGGCTTGGCGGGCGCGGTTGCGTCGGCGGCGGCACCTGGCGCCGGCAGCGGCTTGGGATTGTCGGACAGCGTGCGCAGATAGGCGATGACGTTGGCGCGGTCCTCGTCCTTGGGCAGGCCGGCGAAGCCCATGGCGGTGCCCTTCACGAATTTCTTCGGCGAGGTGATGAAGTGGTTGATGTTGTCGTACGTCCACTTCTCGGCGCCGCCCTTGGAAAACTCCTTCATGCCGGCCGAATAGGCAAAGCCTTCATGCTCGGCGACGGGACGGTCGATGAGATCCCACAGATCGGGGCCGACCTTGTTGGGTCCGCCCTTTTCGCCGGAATGGCAGGCCTGGCATTTCTTGAAGACGGCAGCGCCTTGCTCGACATTGGCGGTCGCCAGCAGGTCGGCGATCGGCTTGGCTTCGGCGGCAGGCGCGGCCGGGCCACCTTCGGCGGGCTCCGCAGCCTCGATGGCGAAACCGGGCTTTTCCGGCGCCGGCGAAGCAAACAGCGCGTCGGACACAATGCCGACAGAGAAGACCACGAAAACGGTTCCGAGCAACCCGGCGAGCAGCTTGTTGACTTCGGTGGAATCCATACGCCCCTTGCTCCCTTTTCCGGCGGACCGAACCGTCCACTCCGTCCGTCGGTATCGCGACCCGCCCTGCCAGGGCGGCCAAATCGGGCGGAAACTAGGTCTTTTGCTGCGGCGTTGCAACACCTATAAGGGCGCTTCCAGTGAGACCTTTTGCCACTTTCCTTGTCCTCTTTGAGACGCCTCGCACCGCGCATGTCCACGCTGATCCTGATCCCGGCCCGCATGGCCTCGACCCGCCTGCCGGGCAAGCCGCTGGCCGACATCGCCGGCGCGCCGATGATCGTCCATGTCGCCCGCCGCGCCGCCGAGGCCGGCCTCGGCCGGGTGGTGGTGGCGACCGACACGCAAAGCGTGGCGGAAGCGGTGCGCGCACACGGTTTCGAGGCCGTGATGACACGCATGGACCACGAATCCGGCTCCGACCGCATCCACGAGGCGCTGGTCGCGCTCGATCCTGAGCGCAAGGTCGAAACCATCGTCAATGTGCAGGGCGACCTGCCGACCATCGATCCCGGCATCATCGTCGCCTCGCTCAGGCCGTTCGAGGACGAGGCGGTGGACATCGCTACTCTCGGTGTCGAGATCGTCCGTGACGAGGAGAAGACCAATCCCAACGTCGTCAAGATCGTCGGTTCGCCGCTCTTCGGCACCAGGCTGAGGGCGCTCTATTTCACCCGTGCCACAGCTCCTTGGGGCGAGGGGCCGCTCTATCATCATGTCGGCCTCTATGCCTATCGCCGTGCCGCGCTCGAGCGTTTTGTCGCGCTGAGGCCGTCGCCGCTGGAGCGACGCGAACGGCTGGAGCAGCTACGGGCGCTCGAAGCCGGCATGCGCATCGATGCCGAGATCGTCCAGTCGCTGCCGCTTGGCGTCGACACGCCGGAAGATCTCGAACGCGCCAGAACCATCCTTGCAAACTGAGAAATCCCTTCGAAGCTGAGACCCCTTGAATCGAGAATTGGCCATGCCTGAAAAGACCAACAGAATATCCTTCCAGGGCGAGCCGGGTGCCAATTCCGACACCGCTTCCCGCAACGTCTATCCATCGATGGAGCCGTTGCCGTGCCCGACCTTCGAGGACGCGTTCAACGCGGTCGAGACGGGGAAGGCCGATCTCGCCATGATCCCGATCGAGAACACGATCGCCGGGCGCGTCGCCGATATCCATCATCTCCTACCGGAATCGAAGCTCCACATCGTCGGCGAATATTTCCTGCCGATCCATTTCCAGTTGATGGTGCTGCCGGGCGTCAGGCGTGAAGAGATCAAGACGGTGCACAGCCACATTCACGCGCTTGGCCAGTGCCGCAAATACATCCGCAAGAACGGCTGGAAGGCGATCGTCGCCGGCGACACGGCCGGCGCCGCCAAGATGGTCTCCGAGGTCAAGGACCGCACCATGGCGGCGCTGTCGCCGGCGCTGGCCGCGACGCTCTATGGTCTGGATATCATCGAGCAAAATGTCGAGGACACCGACAGCAACGTCACCCGCTTTGTCGTCCTGACCAAGAACAAGCAATGGGCCGAGCGCCCGTCACCCGACGTCAAGATGATGACGACCTTCATCTTCCGGGTCCGCAACGTGCCGGCCGCGCTCTACAAGGCGATGGGCGGGTTTGCCACCAACGGCATCAACATGACTAAGCTGGAGAGCTACCAGCTGGGAGCTTTCACGGCGACGTTGTTCTACGCCGACATCGAGGGCCATCCCGACGACCCGCTGGTCAAGCTGGCACTGGACGAGCTTCGCTTTTTCTCGCGCGAAGTGCGGATCCTGGGCGTCTATCCGGCCAGCGAGTCGCGTGAGCAGTGGAAGGTCGCTGACTAAATCACCAGCCCAGCGGCACGTAGTCGATTTCCATGAAGGTCTCGACCTCCGGCACCCAGCGGTCGCGTACGAAGGCGACGTGGTCTGGGTGGTCGTTGTACCTGGTGTAGGCAGCCTGGTCGGCGAACTCCATCGAGAAGCCGAAGTGATAGTCGTTCTTGGGGCTGATCTGCCGCAATTGCTCGAAATGCGTGACGCCCCTGATCGCGGTCAGGATTTTCTTGGCGTCGACCAGGAACCTCTTTTCCTCCAGCGAATGCGGCGGATGCCTCAACGTGAAAACGACGGTGTGACGGATCATGTGCTGCTCCTGCAATGTCTTTCAATAGTCGCGGCTATCATTCGCTGTCGACCCACGCGCGGATGAGGTGATGCGCGATGGCGCCTTTCGGTGGCGTGACCAAATTGCCGGGATGCTCCCGGGTCAGCATCAAACGCACCTCGTCGCGGGCAAACCAGCGGCAGTCCTCCAGCTCGTTTAGGTCGGCCTGGATATCGTCGTTGAGCGGCTCGCCGAAGCAGCCGATCATCAGCGAATAGGGAAACGGCCAGGGCTGGCTGGCGTGGTAGACGACACGGCCAAGCCTGATGCCGGCCTCCTCCAGCGTCTCGCGGCGCACCGCCGCTTCGATCGTCTCACCCGGCTCGATGAAGCCGGCAAGGGCGGAGTACATGCCCGGCGCGAAATGCCGGCCGCGCCCGAGCAGGCATTTCTCCCGCGTCGCGGTCAGCATGATCGCCACGGGATCGGTGCGGGGAAAATGCTCGGTGCTGCAATTCGGGCAGTGGCGCTTGTAGCCGCCGGCCCGCATCTGCGATTCGGTACCGCATTTGCTGCAGAAGCGATGGCTTGCGTGCCAGGCAAGCAGGGCCGCCCCTTGCGCCATCGCGCCGGCAGACGCCTCGTCGATCAGCCCTTGCATATAGACGGAGCGATAGTCGATGGCCTTGATGGTTTCTGGAAGCTGTTCTGGATCGACGCCGGCGAGCACGGCCAGCACCGGTCCGTTTTCGGAAAAGCCGAGCAGAACACCCTGTTCGAGGGATGGTTTGAAGGGTTGGCTTTCGGCCACGCCGAACCAGGGATCAAGGCCGCCATCCCCGAGCTTCAGATAGAGCCGGCCGCCATTCATCAACAGCAGTCGCGTAGCCGGGTCGGCGAGCGCCTTGTCGACGGAATCGTCGGCGCGGTTTTCGGACTGCCGGTCGATGGTGTTGCCGGCAAAGCCGACGAACTGGCTCGGCTCGCGCAAAGGCGCGTCAAACAGGCGGAAGCTCATGGAGACTCTGGGTACGTTGCGGGATGGACACGGGGGACGCTTATAGCGCCGCCTTGATCGTTTCGGCAAACCGCCGCAGGTCGGAACGTTGATAGGGCTCACGCAGGCCATGTCCCCACACCGGGCCGGGCCAGCCCGGATCGCCTTCCGAACGCGCAATGATATGGATGTGCAACTGGCGCACGATGTTGCCGAGCGCGCCGGTGTTGATCTTGGTGCAGCCAGTCGCTTTCTTCAGCGCCTGTGCCACCATATTGGTCTCGAAGGTCAGCATTGCCTGGTCGAGCGGCGTCATGTCGTGGATTTCCTCCACGCCCGGCCGCTGTGGCACCAGGAGCAGCCATGGCCAGCGGCGGTCGTTCATCACGCGCAGTTCGCATAGCCCAAGCCACATCAACTGCTCGCTGTCCGCCTCCAGCCGGGAGTCCAGCGTGAATCCGGCCTTCAGGCCCGGCAACATCGGCGTTTCCCTTGCTTTTCTTGTTTTCCTCAAACGCAGGAACGCTAGAGCGGCGGCAAGAGAGCTGCAAGCGAATCATTGCGCCCCTCACGGTTTGGTGCGCCAATCCCATATTCCTACGATTTATTCGGCGCACTTGCATTTCATCGCACAATTGCCGATATGGACAGCGGGAGGTTGGTGGTGGACGATCCACTCGCCAACCGGGTCAGGTCCGGAAGGAAGCAGCCCTAACGAGCCCGGAACGGGTCATTGTTCCAGCCTCCCACCTCATCGGCTCCTCTCGCGACATTGACGACGCATTGCAGCGCGGGCGAGACTATGCGCAGGAATCGGCCGCCTTCGGGCGCGGCCATTTGGAGCTTTACGGGCGAATGAGCGAAGCCGGAAATTCGGGACCAAAAAGCCTGGAGAATGGCAAGGCGGCCGCCTATCGCGTGCTGGCGCGCAAGTACCGTCCTTCGAACTTCTCCGAACTGGTTGGCCAGGAGCCGACGGTGCGCACGCTCACCAATGCCTTTGCCACCGGCCGCATCGCCCAGGCCTGGATGCTGACCGGCGTGCGCGGCGTCGGCAAGACCACGACGGCGCGCATACTCGCGCGGGCCCTGAACTATAAAACCGCTGATGTCGACCAGCCTTCCGTCGACCTTGCCGTGCTCGGCGAACATTGCCAGGCGATCATGGAAGGCCGTCATGTCGATGTCATCGAGATGGACGCCGCCTCGCACACCGGCATCGACGATATCAGGGACATCATCGAACGTGCGCGCTACGCGCCGGTCTCGGCCCGCTACAAGGTCTACATCATCGACGAAGTGCACATGCTGTCGACGCAGGCCTTCAACGGCCTGTTGAAAACGCTGGAAGAGCCGCCGCCGCACGTTAAATTCATCTTCGCCACCACCGAAATCCGCAAGGTTCCGATCACCGTCCTGTCGCGCTGCCAGCGCTTTGACCTGAGGCGCATCGACGCCGGCGCGCTGGTCGCGCATCTTTCCTCGATATCGGCCAAGGAAGGCATTTCGGTCGACGACGACGCGCTGGCGATGATCGCCCGCGCAGCCGAAGGCTCGGCGCGTGATTCGCTCTCCATCCTCGACCAGGCGATTGCCCATGGCGCCGGCTCGGTCAGCGCCGATGCGGTTCGGGCGATGCTGGGTCTCGCCGACCGCGCTCGCATCGTCGACCTGTTCGAACATGTCATGAAGGGCGATGTGGCGGCCGCCCTTGGCGAATTCCGCGCGCAGTACGATACCGGCGCCGATCCGGCGGCCGTGCTGACCGATCTTGCCGAGTTCAACCACCTCGTCACCCGCCTGCGTTTCGTGCCGACGGCCATCGAGGACGCCTCGCTCTCCGAGGACGAGCGGCAGCGGGGCGCGGATTTCGCCAGGACGCTGTCGGTCAGGGTCTTGTCGCGGACATGGCAGATGCTGCTCAAGGGCATTCCCGAGGTCCAGTCCTCCAACCGGCCGGTAAGTGCCGCCGAAATGGTGCTGATCCGGCTGGCGCACGCCGCCGACCTGCCGACGCTGGATGAGGCGTTGAGATCGCTTGAGGGCGCAGCGCCGGTGCAAAATGGCGCGCCGCGCGCGAATGGTGCGCCCGCAAATTCCGGCAATGGCGGTGGCGCCAGCGCGGTGACGCAGACGCGCATGCCTGCCGGGTCGGGCGGCGCACAGACCATGCGGCTGGTCGAAGCCACGCCTGCCCCCGCCACTTTCGTCGCGCCGCCGGAGCCGGTCGTGGAGACGCAATCGGCGCCGCTGAAATCGCTGGCCGACATCATTGCCCTGGCCGACGCGCAGCGCGACATCGCCTTCAAGGTGCAGATCAAGAGCTATATCCGCCTTGTGCGCATCGAACCCGGCCGTATCGACGTCGGCCTGACCAGCGACGCACCCAAGATGCTGCTCAACGACCTGACGACGAAGTTGCGCGCCTGGACCGGCCGCAGCTGGCTGGTCTCGCTGTCGAAGGAAGAGGGTGGCCAGACGCTTGCCGAAATGGAATCGGCCAAGCGCGAGACCGCCTTCCTCGATGCCAAGAGTGACCCGACGGTGGCCGCCATCCTGGCGCGCTTTCCCGGTGCCAAGATCATCGACGTGCGCATTCCAGACGCGCCGGAAGCCGAAACGACTGAGGCCGAAGTGCCGGTCGAGCCGCCGGCTGACGACGACGAAACCTGATCCAGCCACGAATCCGCAAAGGACCGGACCATGAAAGATCTTCTCGGCCTGATGGGCAAGGCGAAGGAAATGCAGGCCAAGTTCCAGGCCATGCAGGACGAGATCGCCACGCTGGAAGCATCCGGCCAGGCCGGCGGCGGCCTGGTCAACGTGACGCTGACCGGAAAATTCGAGATGAAGTCGCTGAAGATCGACCCGTCCCTGTTCAAGGAGGACGATGTCGAAATCCTGGAAGACCTGGTGCTCGCCGCTCACAATGACGCCAAGACCAAGGTTGAGCAGATCATGCAGGAAAAGACCAAGGCGCTGACGGCCGGCCTGCCAATACCGCCGGGAATGAAACTGCCCTTTTAGCATTCGGCGCGCGCCCCCCCGTGATCGACATGACCGAAGAGCCCTCCGAAAGATTGATCGAGCAGCGTATCCGCAACAGGATCTACGAGATCCTGGAAATCCTGGCTGACTGCGACAATGGCGTCGATCTCGTCGGCATCAAAGGTTACTTCAATCTGTTCGAGGATTTCGTCCATCGCTCGTCGATCGAAGCCGGCACGTCGGCGCTTTCGAAGGATGAGCGCGCGATCGTGCTGGAGATCGCCGAATTTCTGGAGGCGGCCAGCGAGACAAATCCGGACTTCACCAAGGCCGAGTTCATCGAAAGCGACTGGCCGGCAAGGATCGCGCCGACGGCCAGGGATGCGCGGGCGCTGTTCCTCCGGCGCGGCCTGTTTTCGGAGAAGATCGAAGAGGCTGAACCTGGCCAGCCGGTGGTGATTGCAGCCGTGCGGTAGCCCGCATAAAGCCATGCAACCGTGCCAATTTGGCAACAGTGCTCCAGTAATAACGTTTTGGCCATCTTTTTGCCCGAAAGTGTCTCATTCTTGCCGCAGCCTGGGGGCGGGCATGGAAGTGAGAGGGTTACCTGTTGATTGCCACGCGATGGAAGACGCCGCTGTTGCTCGGCGCCGTCATTTCACCCCTGTTTTTGGCTGCCTGCAGTCAGACCACTTCACATGGCATGTCTGTCGCCAGCCTGACCGACGCCATCACGCCGAGTTTCCTGAGCTCCCGGGCTTACAGCCATACGCCGAAGGACAAGGAATGCCTGGAGCGGGCGATGTTCTTTGAATCCAACCGCTCAAGCCGCGACGGCATGATCGCCGTCGGCACGGTGGTGATGAACCGGCTCCGCTCCGGCAACCACGGCAGCACCATCTGCGAGGTGGTGGGCGAGCGCGGGCAGTTTGCCCCCGGCGTCATGACAAGGCCGATGAATTCGCGAGCGATGCCCGATGTCGAGGAAGCCGCCGACGCGGTGCTCAAGGGCGAGCGCAAGGCCAAGCTGAAGAACACGATGTATTTCCACACCGCCGGGCTGCGCTTCCCTTACAAGAACATGCACTACACCATGGTTGCCGGTGGCAATGCCTTCTATGAGAAGCGCGGCCGCAACTGGCAGCCGCTGCCGGATGAGCCACAGGTAGCCATTGCCTCGGCGGCGCCCCAGAAGTCAGCCGCACCGGTGATGGTTGCTTCCGCCGAGCCGGTACCTCCGATCAAGCCGGCAACCGTTCGATCCGCTCCTGCCCAACAGACCTATGTGACCGCGGCCGCTGCGCCGCCCGCGAAATCCGCGCGCGTCTCGGTGGAGCCGACGGTGGTGGCGATGCAGGAGCCGATGGAGGAACCGGATGCCGCACGTTTTGGCGGAACCTTGAACACAAGGGTCATCTCCTCGGTTCAAAGCGCGCCGCAAGAGGCGTCGATGGGGTTCCAGTCGACACCTGAGAACACCGACGCCATCGGCGCGATGATCGTCAGCCAGGGCCGGCCGCTCGAAACCAACTGATCCGCTCCATGGTCCGCCCAATGGTCCACCAAGCCAATATGGCGGTTGATGCGGACGTGGGATGTTCCAAGATGTTCCAAAGCGCTCTGAAAAATCCTGGAGCGGTTCACCGTTTCGCGGAAACGGTGAACCGCTCCAGCTTTTCGTTTTGACGCAACTCCCAAGGGAAAGCTCTACGCGCTTTTCCCGGGAAAACCGCTTCGCACTTTTCCTGGAATTGCTCTAGATCAGAGCGATGTCCAAGCGAATCGCCGGTCCCGAGATCGAACGCCTGATCCAGCTCCTGGCCAAGGTACCGGGGCTGGGTCCTCGTTCGGCCAGGCGCGCCGCCCTTCATCTGATCAAGAAGAAGGAGCAGCTGCTGTCGCCGCTCGCCGCCGCCATGGCCGAAGCGGCAGACAAGGTGCGCATCTGCTCGACCTGCGGCAATGTCGATACATCCGATCCTTGCATGATCTGCACCGATCCGCGCCGCGAGGCCGGCACCATCATCGTCGTTGAGGACGTCTCCGACCTGTGGGCGCTGGAGCGGGCGGCGGCGATGAATGTGCGCTATCACGTGCTCGGCGGGACACTGTCCCCACTCGACGGCATCGGCCCCGACCAGCTCAACATCCGCTCGCTGGTCGACCGCGTCGCCGGTGGCGAGATCAAGGAGATCATCCTCGCGGTCAACGCGACGGTGGAGGGCCAGACCACCGCGCATTACCTCACCGACCAGCTCTCCGGCTTCGACATCAAGGTGACACGGCTGGCACATGGCGTGCCGGTCGGCGGCGAACTCGACTATCTCGACGAGGGCACGCTGGCCGCGGCGCTGCGCTCGCGGACGGCGTTTTGACAAAGTTACGGGAGAGGGTGCGGATCATGATTGTTGCGCGTCCTTTCAGGCTGGTGCCAAGCACCCCTCTCTGTCCTGCCGAACTGTCCGGCAGGACAGAGGGGGGTGTGAAGGAACGCAAACCTCTCAGATTGGCTCTGTTTTCCTTTTTTGCAGTTCTTCTCGCGGTCTTTCTTTCCACCCCCGCCTCCGCCGCAAAGATCGACGACCAGTTCCGCGCCTGGCTGCAGAACGACCTCTGGCCGCAAGCCAAGGCGAAAAGCATTTCCAAAAAAACCTTCGATGCCGCCTTCGACGGCATCAAGCCCAATCTGAAGCTGCCCGACTTGGTCAAGCCGGGCGAGAAGGCGACCACGCCGCAGAAACAGCACCAGGCCGAATTCGGCTCGCCCGGCGCCTATTTCGCCGAGAAGACGGTTCGTGCGGTGACGGCAGGCGGACGCGCGCGTGAAGCCACCAATGCCGGGACACTTGCAGCGATCGAGAAGCGCTACGGCGTGCCGGGCGAAGTGCTGTTGGCGATCTGGGGCCGCGAGACCGGCTACGGCGCGGCGAAGATGCCTTACGACGCCTTCGAGGTGCTGGGCACCAAGGCGTTCATGTCGACCAAGAAGGATTTCTTCCGCACCGAGCTCCTGGCGGCACTCGAAATCGTCGAGCGCGGGCTGGCTCCGGTCGGCGCGATGAAATCGTCCTGGGCCGGGGCGCTTGGCCAGCCGCAATTCATGCCGACCTCGTTCCTGAAACATGCCGTCGATTTCGACGGCGATGGCCGTGTCGACATCTGGAACTCGACGCCGGACGTGCTGGCCTCGATCGCCAACTATCTCGTCCACTATGGCTGGGTGAAGGGCCGCGGCTGGGGTTTCGAGGTGACCGTGCCGGAGACGGTTTCCTGCGCGCTGGAAGGCCCGGACCAGGGCAAGAAGATCTCCGAGTGGGCGGCAATGGGCATCAAGCGCGTTGGCGGCAAACCGTTTCCGGCCAGCGAAATGAAGGCCGAAGGCTTCCTGCTGATGCCGGCCGGGCGCAGCGGCCCGGCCTTCATCGCCACCCCCAATTTCTACGTGCTGAAGGAATACAACACCAGCGACCTCTACGCGCTGTTCATCGGCCATGGTGCTGATCGCATTGCCCATGGCGATCAGAATTTTGCCGGCAGCTGGGGCGCGGTGGGCGGGCTTCACCGTTCGGACATCGCCGCCCTGCAGCGGGCGTTGGAAGCCAAGGGCTATGATGTCGGCAGCGCCGACGGGCTGCCCGGCTTCAAGACCCGCCGTTCGATCGGCAAGTGGCAAGCCAAGAGTGGCCAGGCCGCAACCTGCTTTCCCGACGCCGGCCTGGTAGCCGCGCTGAAATAGCTCCGAAATTAACAGATTTTTCTCGATCGGCAGCCTCGATTGGCTGGCCTGGCTGTCGACAGGCCGCCGGCCTTTCTGGCCCAATGAGTCGTCGTATAAATGCTCGTTGCCCGCCATGAGGCTGCCGGATATGGTGTTGACCAACTGGACAAAAACCGCAACGGTAAGAGCTCAGAGGGTCGTCTCCAGGCCCGAAAAGAATTCCGCAACCCTGAGCCGGGAACTCAGGTCAACAAACAACAAAACAGGGAACAATCACGATGATGATGGAAAAGTTTGCTCTACGCTCCCGCATCTTGCTCGCGGGTGCGGCCATGTCCGCGCTGCTTCTGGCCGGCGCGCCAGCCGGTGCGGTCACGCCCGCCGACACGCTGGTCGAAGGTTTCGCGATCGACGACATCATCTCCATGGATCCGGGCGAGGCATTCGAGCTGTCGACCGCCGAGGTCACCGGCAACACTTATGATCTGCTGGTCCGTCTCGACCTCAACGACACCTCCAAGGTCAAGGGCGATCTCGCCGAGAGCTGGGCCGTCTCCGACGACGGTCTGGTCTACACCTTCAAACTCAAGCCCGGTCTCAAATTCGCCTCCGGCAATCCGATCACCGCAGCCGACGTCGCCTATTCGTTCGAGCGTGCCGTCAAGCTCGACAAGAGCCCGGCCTTCATCATCGGCCAGTTCGGTATCAGCGGCGACAACGTCACTGAAAAGGCCAAGGCGGTCGACGACGGCACCTTCCAGTTCACCGTCGACAAGGCCTATGCGCCAAGCTTCGTGCTGAACTGCCTGTCGGCAACGGTCGCCTCGGTCGTCGATGCCAAGCTGGTTAAGGAACATGTCGTCACCGCGGCACCCACCGCCGACTACAAATGGGACAATGATTTCGGCAATGCCTGGCTGAAGACCGGCTATGCCGGCTCCGGCGTCTTCAAGTTGCGCGAATGGCGGGCCAACGAGGCCGTCGTCCTCGAGCGCAACGACAATTACTACGGCGAAAAGGCCAAGCTGGCCCGCGTCATTTATCGCAACATGAAGGAAAGCTCGGCCCAGCGCCTGGCGCTCGAAGCCGGAGACATCGACGTCGCCCGTAATCTCGAGCCGAACGATCTCGACGCTATCGCCAAGAACGCCGACCTGACCACCACCAGCGCGCCCAAGGGGACGGTCTATTACATCAGCCTCAACCAGAAGAACCCGAATCTCGCCAAGCCGGAGGTTCGCCAGGCGTTCAAGTATCTGGTCGACTATGATGCCTTGAGCTCGACCATTCTCAAGGGCATCGGTGAGATCCACCAGACCTTCCTACCCAAAGGCGTGCTCGGCGAACTCGACGAGAATCCGTTCAAGCTAGATGTCGCGAAAGCCAAGGAATTGCTGGCCAAGGCCGGCCTGGCCGACGGTTTCAGCGTAACCATGGACGTTCGCACCGGCCAGCCGACGACGGGCATGGCGGAATCGATCCAGCAGACGCTTGGCCAGGCCGGTATCAAGCTGGAGATCATTCCCGGCGACGGCAAGCAGACGCTGACCAAATACCGCGCCCGCAATCATGACATCTATATCGGCAACTGGGGCCAGGACTATTTCGATCCGAACTCCAACGCCCAGACCTTCGCCTCGAACCCGGACAATTCGGATGCCGGCAAATCCCATACGCTTGCCTGGCGCAACTCCTGGGACATTCCGGACCTGACCAAACAGACGGAAGCGGCGCTGCTCGAGAAAGATGCGGGCAAGCGCGCCGATATGTACAAGGATCTCGAGAAGAAGATCCTCGACACCAGCCCCTTCGTCATCATTCACCAGCAGCTGGAAGTGGCCGGCCTGCGCAAGAACCTCAAGAGCTTTGCGCTCGGGCCGAGCTTCGACACCAACTTCGTCGGGCCGGTCTCGAAAGAATAACGCCGCGGGCGCCGCATGAGCGCGGTTGAAAACGAGAGCGGGCGCGGCAGCGCCCGCGCCGTCGCCATTGCATCATCACTCGGCCGCTTCCTGGTCATCGCGATCACGACCTATCTTGGTCTGCTCGCGGTGACCTTCTTCATCGGCCGTGTCATCCCGATCGACCCGGTGCTGGCGGTGCTGGGCGACCGGGCGCCGGCCAATGTCGTCGAGCGCACGCGCCGTGAGATGGGCCTCGACTTGCCGTTGATCGAGCAGTTCTATATCTGTGTGAAAAATGCCCTGAACGGCAATTTCGGCGTCTCAGTGCTGACCACGAACCCCGTCATGACCGACATTCGCCGAGCGCTTCCGGCGACCACGGAGCTGGCGACGCTGGGAACGTTGATCGGTGCGCTGTTCGGCGTGCCGCTTGGTGTGCTGGCGGCGGTCAGGCGCGGCAGTCTCATCGATCAGATCGTGCGCGTCATCGGCCTGATCGGCTATTCCGTGCCGATCTTCTGGCTCGGGCTGCTGGCATTGGTGCTGTTTTACGCCAAGCTGCAATGGGTCGCTTTTCCGGCCCGACTCGACGTCGTCTACGAATACACCTTCACGCCGATCACCGGTTTCTACCTTTTTGATTCTCTGTGGCAGGGCCAGTGGGATGTCTTCCACGATGCCTTCCGCCACATCATCCTGCCGGCCTCGCTGCTCGGCTATTTCTCGCTCGCCTATATCAGCCGCATGACACGCTCGTTCATGCTCAACGAGCTGTCGCAGGAATACATCGTCGCGGCACGCGCCAAAGGCCTGTCGGAAACCCGCATCATCTGGGGGCATGCGCTGCGCAACGCCGCGGTGCCGATGGTGACGGTGATCGCGCTCTCCTATGCCGGGCTGCTCGAAGGTTCGGTGCTGACCGAGACTGTCTTTTCGTGGCCGGGCATCGGCCTCTACATCACCAATTCGCTGCAGAACGCCGACATGAATGCCGTGCTCGGCGGCACCATCGTTATCGGCTCGGTGTTCATCGCATCAACCTTCTGTCCGACCTGCTCTACCGGGTGCTCGATCCGAGGACGAAGGTAAGATGAGCAGAGGTATCCTACTTTCGGGCCCAGTTGCGGCCAATCACCCCCACTCCGGCCCTTCGGGCCAACTCTCCCCCTGCCCGGAGGAGAGGAAAAGCCGGTCGCACGCCTGGCGCCATTCCTCTCCCCCGTCGAACGGGGGAGAGGTGGTCTGCGAAGCAGACCGGAGTGGGGGTCGGCACCTCCAAGAGGCATCGTCATGACCGCCTCCGACGCCCGCCCTCTCTCTCGTCGCGACTGGCTGCTCAGCGAGCGGCCGGCCTCGCGCATGCAGGCAAGACTCGGCCGCGCCTACGTGGCGTGGCGCCGCTTTTCCGCCAACCGGCTAGCGTTTCTCGGCTTGCTCATCATCATCGCCTTGCTGGTCGTTGCCGCCTTTGCCGGCGTGCTGGCGCCGTATTCGCCGACGTTCGGCGACCTGAAGAACGCACGTCTGCTGGCGCCGAGCGCCGAGCACTGGTTTGGCACCGACGATCTCGGCCGCGATATCCTTTCGCGCATTCTCTACGGCTCGCGCTGGACGCTCTACGTGGTCATCCTGGTTGCCATCATCGCCGCACCCATCGGTCTGCTGGTCGGCACGGTGGCCGGCTATGCCGGCGGCTGGACCGATGCTGTACTGATGCGCATCACCGACATCTTCCTCGCCTTCCCCAAGCTGATCCTGGCGCTGGCCTTTGTCGCGGCCCTTGGCCCTGGCATCGAGAACGCGGTGCTGGCCATCGCGATCACTTCATGGCCGCCTTACGCCCGTATTGCGCGCGCCGAAACACTGACCGTGCGCAATTCCGATTACATCAAGGCGGTGCAGCTGATGGGCGCCTCGCCCTTCCGCATCGTGCTGCGCCACATCATGCCGCTCTGCATCTCCTCGCTGATCATCAGGGTGACGCTCGACATGGCCGGCATCATCCTGACCGCCGCCGGCCTCGGTTTCCTCGGCCTTGGCGCGCAGCCGCCGCTACCGGAATGGGGCACGATGATCGCTTCGGGGCGTCGCTTCGTACTAGATCAATGGTGGGTAGCCGGCGCGCCGGGCTTCGCCATCCTCATCGTCAGCCTCGGCTTCAACCTGCTTGGCGACGGCCTGCGCGACGCGCTCGATCCCCGCAGTGGTGACCAATGAGCACGCTTCTCGATGTCGACGATCTGCGCGTCACCTTCCCGACCCGCACCGGGCTCATCGAGGCGGTGCGCGGCGTCTCCTTTTCGCTCGGCCGCGAACGGCTCGGCATCGTCGGCGAGTCCGGCTCGGGCAAATCGCAGACCGGCCGCGCCATCATGGGCCTGACGCCGCCGCAGGCCCGGATATCGGCCAACAAGCTGGCTTTCGACGGCATCGACCTGCTCAACGTCTCGCCACGCGAACGCCGGAAGCTGCGCGGAAAACGCATCGCCATGATCCTGCAGGATCCGAAATATTCGCTAGATCCAGTGATGAGCATCGGCCGCCAGATCGTCGAGACGCTGCGCACCCATGAAAAGGTCGGCAAAGCCGAGGCGCGCGATCGCGCACTGGCAATGCTGGAGGCGGTGCAGATCCGCGACCCGGCCCGCGTCTTCGACCTGCATCCGCATGAAGTGTCCGGCGGCATGGGCCAGCGCGCCATGATCGCCATGATGCTGATCGCCGGGCCGGAAATGATGATCGCCGACGAGCCGACCTCAGCGCTCGACGTCACCGTGCAGCTCGACGTGCTCGGCATTCTCGACAGGCTGGTCGGCGAGCGCGGCATGGGGCTGATCTTCATCTCGCACGATTTGCGCCTGGTCTCATCCTTCTGCGACCGCGTCATTGTCATGTATGCCGGCAAGGTGGTCGAGCAGCTTAAGGCCTCGGAACTCGGCCGCGCCCAGCATCCCTACACGCGCGGCCTGCTCAACTGCATGCCCAAGATAGGTGCCGACCGTCACCCGCTGCCGGTGCTCGACCGCAAGCCGGAGTGGGCGGCATGACGTCAGCGATTGCCGTTGATAGGCTGGAAGTGATCTTCGACCGTTTTCGCGCGCTGAAAGGTGTCAGCCTCGACGTGCAGCCGGGCGAATCCTTCGGCCTGGTCGGCGAATCCGGTTCCGGCAAATCGACGCTGCTGCGGGCCATCGCCGGTCTGGCGCCGGTCGCTTCGGGCAGCATCGCCGTCAACGGCAAGACGCTCGGCGCGCGCCGCGACAAGGCCTTCTACCGCGAGGTGCAGATGGTCTTCCAGGACCCGTATGGCTCGCTGCACCCGCGCCAGACCGTCGACCGCCTGCTGCAGGAGCCGCTTGCCATCCATGGCTTTGCCGACGGCGAAAAGCGCATCCAGCGGGCGCTCGACGAGGTTGGCCTGGGAAACGGCTTTCGCTTCCGCTATTCGCATCAATTGTCGGGCGGCCAGCGCCAGCGTGTGGCGATTGCCCGTGCCCTGATCCTCGAACCCTCGATCCTGCTGCTTGACGAACCGACCTCGGCGCTCGACGCCTCGGTGCAGGCGGAAGTGCTCAACCTCTTGGAAGAGGTTCGCCGGCGGCGCAAACTGACCTTCCTGATGGTCAGCCACGACCTCGCCATCATCACCCACATGTGCGAACGGCTGATGGTGATGCAAAGCGGCGAGGCGGTGGAGAATCTGGCGGCCAACGATCTTGTCGAGCGCCGCGTCTCGAAGGACTATACGCGCAACCTGCTGAGAGCGAGCGACGGGTTTGTGAGAACCGCCTGAATTCGTTCTTCCTGTGTACAGAACAACCGTCTTGGGGACTACCATGGAGGAATGGAGGTTTGCTGACCCACCCAATGTCGCGGTGTTATCGGACAAGAGCATATTTAAACGTGGCGACTGGATCGCATACGTTGTGCATGAAGATGACGACGACGACAGCTACAACGATGACGGTGGCAGTTGGCAATTCCACAACAGCGAACCCGGACCTGTGGATGACAGCGATATAATGCTCGTCGGCCTGCAAGCGGTGGTTCAACTGGATGAAAGCATCCTGGCATTGGCCGATTTGCCAAAAGGCTGGTATGCTTGGCGAAGTTCCAAATCGTCGCGGTGGCAGCGCGCCAAATCACTCCCTGTACCCTCCAACGATAACGAGTGATCCAGCAGGGTTTTAAGTCGACCTTCGCGCCAGTTCGCCCCCATCCAGAACGGGTGGCTCTTCCCGGCCTTTCGGCTCCTTGATCCTGAACCAGGCCACATAGAGCGCCGGCAGGAACAGCAGCGTGATCGCCGTGCCGGCAATGATGCCGCCCATCATGGCGAACGCCATCGGTGCCCAGAACACCTCGCGTGCGATCGGAATCAGCGCCAGGCTGGCGGCCGCCGCCGTCAGCGCGATCGGCCGCATGCGGTGTTCGGTTGCCTCGATCACGGCCGCCCAGCGGTCCTTGCCCTCGGCGACGAGGTCCTCGATCTGCACGATCAGGATGACGGAGTTGCGGATCAGGATGCCGATCAGCGCCAGCACCCCCAATATCGCGACGAAGCCGAGCGGTGCGCCGCTTGGCAACAGTGCAGCAACCACGCCGATCAACCCGAGCGGTGCGACGGCCACGACCAGGAACAGGCGCTGGAAGCTTTGCAGCTGGATCATCAGGATCGTCGCCATGATGAACAGCATCAGCGGCACGACCGCCGCGATCGGCCCCTGGCTGTTGGCGCTTTCCTCGACCGAGCCGGCCGTGGCGACGGCGTAGCCGACCGGCAGCTTGCCAATGAAGGCATCGACCGAGGGTTTTAGCTCGTCGACCACCGTCGCCGGCAGCGCATCGCCCACGAGCCCGGCGCCCACGGTGATCGTCGGCACGCGGCTGCGTCGCCAGACTGTTGGCTGCTCCAACTCGTAGTGGAAGTTGGCGACGGCGGCGAGTGGAATGGATTCGCCGGCACCGGTCGGCAACTGCATGTTGCGCAGCGTCTCGATCGAGCCGCGTTCGGCATCGCGCGAGCGGACCACGACGTTGATGAGATAGGTGGCGTCGCGCACCTGGGTGATGGTGACGCCGCCGACGATGCTGTTCAGCGCATTGGAGATGTCCGACGAGGTGACGCCAAGCTGGCGCGCCTTGTCCTGCAGCACGTCCACTTTCAGCACCCGCGACGGTTCATTCCAGTCGAAGATCGGCGCGCCAAGCTTGGGATTGGCCGAGATGACGCCTGCCAGTTGTTGCGACAGCGTCCTCACCGTCTGGATGTCGGGCCCGCTGACGCGGTATTGCACCGGCCGGCCGACGGGCGGACCGAGTTCGAGCGTCTTGACGAAGGCGTCGGTGCCGATGAAGTCGTCGCGCAGCATTTTTTCGATTGCCGCCTTTACCCTGTCGCGCGCCTCGACGTTCTTGGTGACGATGACGGTCTGGCCGAAATAGGGATTGGCCGGCTGCACGTCATAGGCAAGCACGAAGCGTACCGCGCCCTGGCCGATATAGGAGCTCCAGTGATCGATGTCGGGATTGCCGGCAAGGGCTGCCTTCTCGAAGCGCTCCATCTGGTCCCGCGTCTCGGCGATCGATGAATTCTGCGGCAGGTTCCAATCGACGATAAGTTCCGGCCGGTCGGAGGACGGGAAGAACTGCTGCTGGACAAAACCCATGCCGACGACCGAGGCGGCGAACAACAGCACCGTCGCGATGATCGTCAGCCAGTGGCGGCGCACCGACCCGACCAGCACTCTGCGGAACAGCGAGGTGAAACGGCCGGGCTTGTCATGGTGCTTCTGCTTCATCACCGCAGGCAGGATGGTGATGCCGAGCAGCGGCGCAAACAGCACCGCGACGATCCAGGACACCAGAAGCGAGACCGCAATGACGACGAACAGCGTGTAGGTGTATTCGCCAGCCGCGCTGTTGTTGAGGCCGATCGGAATGAAGCCGGTGACCGTCACCAGCGTTCCGGTCAGCATCGGGAACGCTGTCGAGGTGTAGACATAGGTCGCCGCCTTGCGCAGATTGTCGCCTGCTTCCAGCCTCGCCACCATCATCTCGACGGCGATCATTGCGTCGTCGACCAGCAGGCCGAGCGCGATGATCAGCGCGCCCAGCGAAATGCGCTGCAGCGAGATGCCGAGATAGTCCATGAACAGGAAGGTGATGGCCAGCACCAGCGGGATCGACAGCGCCACGACGAAGCCGGCGCGCATGCCGAGGCTGATGAAGGACACGGCAAGCACGATGGCGACAGCCTCGAACAGCGCGCGGGTGAAGCCCGAAACCGCTTCCTCGACAATGACAGGCTGGTCTGCGACCAGATGCACGCCGACGCCGACCGGCAGGTCGGCGACGATCTTGTCCATCTCGACCTTCAGCGCCTTGCCGAAGTCGAGCAGGTTGGCGTTGGGCTTCATGCCGATGGCGAGCCCGATCGCATCCTCGCCGTTGAAACGGAACAATGCTTTCGGCGGATCGGCGTAGCCGCGGGTGATGGTGGCGACATCGCTCAGCCGGAAGAAGCGGTCGTTGACGCGCAAATTGATGGCGCGCAGACTTTCCTCGGAGGTGAACTGGCCCGAGACGCGCACGCTGACGCGTTCGGGGCCGGTTTCGATGACGCCGGAAGGCGCAATCGCGTTCTGCGCCTGCAGGCTAGCGACGATCGCCTGCTGGTTCAGGCCAAGGGCGGCGATCTGGCGGGTCGAGAATTCGAGATAGATCGCCTCGTCCTGGGCGCCGATCAGGTCGACCTTGCCGGCATTGGGCACGGCCAGGATTTGGGTGCGCGCCTGCTCGACATAGTCGCGCAGCTGGCGCGATGTCAGTCCGTCCGCCGTAAAGGCATAGATGTTGCCGTAGACGTCACCAAAACTGTCGTTGAAGAACGGCCCCTGCACGCCCTCCGGAAACTGGGCGCCGATGTCGTTGATCATGTTGCGGATGCGCACCCAGGTCGGGGCCACGTCGCGTGCCTTGGTCGACGGCTTGAGATTGACGAAGACGACGGTCTTGCCGGCCGTGGTGACGGATTTGCTGTAGTCGAGGCTGTCGAGTTCCTCCAGTTTCTTCTCGATGCGGTCGGTTACTTGGCGGACTGTCTCGTTGACAGAGGCGCCCGGCCAGTTGGCCTGGATCAGCATGGTCTTGATGGTGAAGGCCGGGTCTTCCTCACGGCCGAGATTGAGATAGGCCGAGACGCCGGCGACGACGAATACCAGCATGAAATACCAGACCAGCGAACGGTGGCTGAGCGCCCAGTCGGAGAGGTTGAAGCCCTTCACTTGGCGGCTCCTTCGGGGATCTTGACCGTCTCGCCCGCTGTCAGGCTGTGGACGCCGGCGGTGACGACGCGCATGCCCGCGTCTAATCCACCAGCAACGGTAAAGCTGCCGGCGCGTTTGGCGCCGACCTGGATATCGTGCAAGGCGACCTTCGATTGTGCATCGACGATCCAGACTTGCTGCTTGCCGTTCTTTTCGAGCAGAGCCGACAGCGGCAGCTCGATCGTCGGGTCTATCGCCGTCACCCGTGTCGCCGTGACCGTCGAGCCGAGCCGGAATGCGGTCGGCGCATTGAGCAGCGTCAGGCGCACACGGCGTGTGCGGGTCGAACTATCGGCCTGCGGCGCGATCTCGCGCAGCTTGGCCTCCGTGCGGATCGCCGGCAGCGATTGCAGTATGACATCGAAGCCGGTTCCGTCAGCCAGGTCGCCGGTTAACTGGTCGGGAATGTCGACGACGGCTTCGCGCACGTCCGAGCGCGCCACCGTCACTACGGTCTGGCCGGCCGATACTGTCTGCCCGACTTCGGCGCCGGTGGCGGTGACGACGCCATCGAAATCCGAAAACAGGCGGGCATAGCCAAGCTGTTCCTGAGATTTAGCCAGCGCAGCCCTGGCGCGCTCGACATTGGCCTGCGCGGCTTGCCGCGCCTGCTGGGCTGCCTCATAGGTGGCCTGCGAGGTGTTCTTGTCTGCCAGCAATGCGCGCTGGCGCTCCTCGCTGGCGTAAGCATTGGTGAATTCGGCCTGCGCGTTGGAGAGGCCAGCCTTGGCTGCCTGAACGGCCAATTCCAGCGCCGTCGGATCGAGCGTGGCGATCGTCGTACCCTTGGTGACGAGGTCGCCGATATCGACGTCGCGGGTGACGACACGGCCAAGCAGGCGGAAGGCCAGGTTGGCACTGAATTCCGGCTCGACGACGCCGGCGAAGCCGAGCGTCTGGCTGGTGCGCGGCTCGACCACCACCGAAAGCACCGGCCGGATGATCTCGGGCGCCTTTTCCGGCTCGGCCGAACAGGCGCCGACAACAATCAGCGCCGACAGGGCGATCATGCGCGCTGGCCGGTTCATTGCGTTGCCCCTTCGGCGATCTCGACAGTCTGGCCGGAGCTGAGCAACTGACCGCCGGCGGTGATGACGTGCTGGCCGGGCTCCAGCCCCTTGTCGACGACGATGACACCGGAATCATAGGCAAGGATATCCACCGGCGCGATGGTGACCGTCTTGGAAGCCGGATCGACGAGCCAGACCGCTGGCTTGCCGTCGCTGGACGTCAGCGCCTGCCAGGGCAGGATCACGGCTTTCACCGGCTGGGCGCTGACCGTGCCGGTGACGGCGGCGCCGAGCGGCATGGCGGCAGGAGTCTCGGGAATGGCGACCTTGACCCGAACCGAGGCCGAGGCGGCGTCGACCACCGGAGAAATCTCGCGTACCTTGCCTGTCGCCTTCACTGACGGATCCGACACGAGCGTAATCGACACCGGCGGTGGTGCCATCGAGCTGCCGGCAACCAGCGTTTCGTGGACATTGAAGACCGCGTCGCGGTCGCCGTCCTCGGCGATGGTGAAGACTGTTTGTGCCCCTTGCACCACTTGGCCGGCCTCGACCGAGCGGGCGGTGACGACACCCGGCGCGCCGGCCCGCAACTCGGTGAAGGTGAAGCTCTCCCGCGCATTGTCCAACGCGCTCTGCGCCTGCTGGACGCTGCCTTGCGCAACGCTCTGCGCCTGTGCCGCCTGATCATAGTCGCGGCGCGTGGTGAAACCCTGCGCGAGCAGCGTCTTCTGGCGCTCGAAGGCGGCGGATGCTTGCGTCAATTGCGCCTGTGCCGCGTCGAGATCCGCCTGCGCCGAGCGCAAATCCGATTCCTGCTCCTGCGGATCGATGCGGGCCAGCAACGTGCCCTTGTCGACATGCTGGCCGATTTCCACCAGTCGCTCGGCAACGCGGCCGCCGACCCGGAAGGCGAGGTTGTTCAGCGTGCGCGCGGCGATGACCCCGGTCAGCGACGTCGTCGGGGCATAACTCGAGATCTCGACCTCGGCGGTGCGCACCATGGTCGGCAGCTTGTGATCGGCCGCCTCCTGCTTCTGGCAACCGGTGAGAAACAGGCCGGCCATTGCGCAGGCGATGAGGATCGGGGCATTTCGAAACGGCAAAGGATTGGAGGGCGACGGTTGCAAGGCGGACGATGTCGCGTTCCTTGTCATGGCTTCCCCTGCCTGCGTGGGACGTTCCCACTGCGGAGCCTCGCGGGCTGCCCGAAGATAATCGATCCCTTGGAAAAGGGAACCTCCCTCGTCCGCGTATCGGGCGACTGGTTAAGGTGGGATCACAGGCCCAATCGCCTGCCGCTGGTGCCGACTTGAGGAAAACGTGAAATAAGGTCAGAAGACCTGTCAGCGGCATCAAACAAGAACGGGCGCCGGCCCGATGAGGACACCATGAAGAATTCAGCCATTTCCGAACGCAAGAACCAGTCGATCTCGCGCGGCGTCGGCATGACCACGCAGATCTATGCCGATCGGGCTGAGAATTCTGAGATCTGGGATGTCGAAGGCCGTCGCTACATCGACTTCTCGTCGGGCATCGCCGTCGTCAACACCGGTCACCGCCACCCGAAGGTGATCGAGGCGGTCAAGGCGCAACTCGACCGCTTCACCCACACCTGCCATCAGGTGGTGCCCTATGAAAGCTATGTGCGGCTTGCCGAACGGCTGAACGGCATGCTGCCCGGCAAGTTCGCGAAGAAGACGATCTTCGTCACCACCGGCGCCGAGGCGGTCGAGAACGCCATCAAGATCGCTCGCAACGCCACCGGCCGCCAGGCGGTCATCGCCTTTGCCGGCGGCTTCCATGGCCGCACCTTCATGGGCATGGCGCTCACCGGCAAGGTTGTGCCCTACAAGGTCGGCTTCGGCGCTATGCCGGGCGACGTCTACCATGCGCCGTTCCCGGTGCCGCTGCATGGCGTATCGGTCGCCGATTCGCTTGCCGCGCTCGACCGGCTGTTCAAGGCCGATGTCGACCCCGCCCGCGTCGCTGCCATCATCATCGAGCCGGTTCAGGGCGAGGGTGGTTTCTACGACGCGCCACGCGAGTTTCTGACGGCGCTGCGCAAGCTTTGCGACCAGCACGGCATGCTTCTGATCGCCGACGAAGTGCAGACCGGCTTCGCCCGCACCGGCAAGATGTTTGCGATGGATCACCATGAGGTTGCCGCCGACATCACCACCATGGCCAAGAGCCTGGCTGGCGGTTTCCCGCTGGCCGCGGTCACCGGCCGCGCCGAAATCATGGATGCGCCCGGCCCCGGCGGGCTCGGCGGCACTTATGGCGGCAGCCCGATCGGCGTCGCCGCGGCGCACGCCGTGCTCGACGTGATCGATGACGAAAAGCTGTGCGATCGCGCCAACACGCTAGGTGCAAGGCTGAAGCAGCGGCTGCAGTCGATCCGCGACGACGTGCCCGAGATCGTCGACATCAGAGGCCTCGGCTTCATGAACGCGGTCGAGTTCAACGACGTCAAGAAGGGCCTGCCGTCGGCCGAGATCGCCAACGCGATCCGGCTGAAGGCGCTCGACAAGGGCCTGATCTTGCTGACCTGCGGCGTCTATGGCAACGTCATCCGCTTTCTGGCGCCGATCACCATCCAGGACAGCGTCATGAACGAGGCACTCGACATTCTGGAAAGCTCGATCCGCGAAGTCTGCGCCGCCTGATCGGCGCGATTTCCTTCTCCCCGTCACTATACGGGGAGAAGGTGCCGGCAGGCGGATGAGGGGCGGCGTCGGCGTTCCCAAATCAACGTCGCCAGGATCGTCCCACCACCTTGCCAGTCGGGGCAACAGCTAACCCGCAGCCGTCGCGGGCACATCCTGTTGAAACGCGGCCAGTGCCGCTTTCAACCCCTCGGGGCCAGCCGCGATCGTCTGCGGCGTCGGCGAGAAGCCGGCGCCGAGCATCTTGCGGCCAAGCATGTGGTCGCCGGGGCGGTTGACCGATTCGATGCCGAGCAGCCGGTCGCCGGCATAATGGTAGATCGAGAATTTGTTGTCGGGCAGATCACCCAGCACGACATGGCTGTCGCCGCCGGCGGTCAGGCCGACCATCTGCAATTTCATGTCGCCGATGTCGGACCAGAACCACGGCACCGCCGAATAGGCGTCAGCATGGCCGGTGATGGTACGTGCGGCAAGCCGTGCCTGGTCGGTGGCGTTCTGCACCGATTCCAGCCGTACGTCGCCGCCGGTGAACCAGTGCCGGTAGGAGGCGGCGTCGCCGATGGCGAGGATTTCAGGCACCGAAGTGCGCATCTGGTGATCGACGCGGATGCCGTTGGCGATGCTGAGGCCGGCTTGCTGCGCCAGTTCGACGTTCGGCACGGCGCCGATGCCGACGATGACCATGCGCGCCGGCAGCCTTTCGCCGCTAGACGTGATCGCGGCTGCGACATGGCCGTTTTCGCCTTCGAGCCTTGCAATCGAGGTGCCGGTGAGGATGCGCACACCTGTCGCTTCCAGCCGTTGGCGGACGTGGCTCGCCACAACCGGCGCCACGGCGCGGCCAAGCAGCCGGTCGACCGCTTCGACCACGGTCACCGTGCGGCCGGCTGCCCGCAGCGTCGCCGCGATCTCCAGCCCGATGAAGCCGCCGCCGAGGATGACGACCTCGTCGCTCTGTGCGCTCAGCTCTCGGATCAGCCGCGCATCGGCGAGCGAGCGCAGCGACAGCACGCCGGCCAGGTCCGAACCGGGCAGCGGCAGGACGCGAGGCCGCGAGCCGGTCGCCAGGATCAGGTGATTGAAGGCAAGTGTGCCGCCGCCGGCAATATCAAGGCTGCGGCGTGTGGCATCGATGCGATCGATCCTGACGCCCGGCCGATAGTCGATGGCGCTGCCCGTGTAGAAGGCCTCGCCGCGCAAGGGTTGCGGCTTGGCCTCGGCATCCTTGATGAAGGTCTTCGACAGCGGCGGCTTGTGGTAGGGCAGTTCGTTCTCGTCGCCGACGAGGATCACCGGCCCGTCATAGCCGTCCTCACGCAAACTCGCGGCCGCTTGCACGCCCGCATGACCCGCGCCGACAATGACCACACCGTTCTTCATCGCATTCCAATCCCGCTTCTATCCTAGGATGTCTCGCCAAGTGGCAATTGTCTGGCGCCGCCGCAAGAGAGCTTTTGCGGGTCGCACTCGGGATGGCGGCTGTCAATCGTACAGTTCAGCGGCAAGACCGGTGCAGGCCGATGCATAAAGTTGACAGTTGCAGTTTAGAATAATTCTAAACTATTGTTTCAATTGATTTTTCTTGCTGATTTCCATTGACATCCGACGATGTCGCAGCTTTATGGAGGCTCGCGCGTCAGCGCATCCCTTTAATGTCTGGGCCTTGAACCCTTTCGATTGGAGGCATTTTGGTGTCTTTCTTCCGCGAACCGCGCGCTGGCGCGGCATCTTTTGCGCCCAATGGCTTGCAGATGGTCATGCGCCCGTTGCCGCGCGCGCCGTTTACAGAATTTCCGAGAAACTGGAGAGTGATTATGACAGCACGATATGGCGGCAGGTTTGCCGCGATCGGCGCCACGGCCCTGCTGACGGCGGCGGTGTTCGTGTTGCCGGCCAAGGCGGAAACCGATGCGAAGGCGGTCATCAAGACCTATTCCGACATCGCTCTGGCCAAGTATGAGGATTCGCTGACCACCGCGCAGGCGCTCGACAAGGCAGTGGACGCGCTGCTCGCCAACCCCTCGGCGGAAACCCTCAATGCAGCGCGCGACGCCTGGAAGGCATCGCGCGTTCCCTACCAGCAGACCGAGGTCTACCGTTTCGGCAACAAGATCGTCGACGACTGGGAAGGTAAGGTGAATTCCTGGCCGCTGGACGAAGGCCTGATCGACTATGTCGCCAAGAGCTACGGCACCGAATCGGATGCGAACGCGCTCTATACGGCCAATGTGATCGCCAACAAGGAGATCGAGATCAACGGCAAGAAGGTCGATGCTTCGAACCTGACGCCGGAATTCCTCTCCGGCACGCTGCAGGAAGCCGGCGGTGTCGAGGCTAACGTCGCCACCGGCTACCACGCCATCGAATTCCTGCTCTGGGGCCAGGACCTGCATGGCACCGGACCGGGTGCCGGCGAGCGCCCCTACACTGATTACGACCTCAAGAACTGCACCGGCGGCAATTGCGACCGCCGCGCCCAGTATCTGAAGTCGGCCAGCGACCTTCTGGTCTCCGATCTTCAGGAGATGGTCGGCAACTGGAAGGAAGACGGCGCTGCCCGCAAAAGCCTCGTCGACGGCGAGCCGAGCACCGCCATCTCGACCATCTTCACCGGAATGGGCTCACTGTCCTACGGCGAACTGGCCGGCGAACGCATGAAGCTCGGCCTGCTGCTGCACGATCCGGAAGAGGAGCACGACTGCTTTTCCGACAACACCTACAACTCACATCTCTACGACGCCATCGGCATTCGCGCTGCCTATCATGCCAGCTATACCAGCCTCGACGGCACCGTCGTTTCGGGTCCCTCGGTGGCCGATATGGTGAAAGCGGCCGATCCGGCGATCGACAAGGAATTGTCGGACAAGCTCGATGTCACGGTCGCCAAGATGGAAGCGATCAAGGCACGGGCACTGGCCGGCGAGGCCTATGACCAGCAGATCGCCGAAGGCAACGCGGAAGGCAATGCAACTGTTCAGGCGGCAATCGACGCGCTTATCGACCAGACAAAGTCGATCGAACGCGCCGTTGGCTCCCTGAAGCTCAGCACCATCGCCTTCGAAGGGTCCGACAGTCTCGACGCACCCGACAAGGTGTTCAAGTAAAGTCGAAAGGCTGGAGCCTGATCCGGAGCCGGATAATCGGCTTCGCAATCGGCTCCGGTAGGAAATCAAGCCACACGGCGCGGGAGGCGCCGTCAGCCATCCGAGCAAATTAATGCTGATCTGCCATTGCAATATCATCACTGAGAAGGAGATCGAGCAGACGATCGTCGGGCTGCTGGATCAGGATCCCTGGCAGCTGATCGTGCCGGCGAAGGTCTATCATGCCATGCAAAAGCGCGGTCGCTGTTGCGGCTGCTTCCCAAATGTGGTGGAAACGATCATTCGGGTCACCGAAAATTACCACGCCCGCTCGGAGGCGAGCGGCGTGGATATCGTTTCACACCTGGATCGCGTCAGAAGCCTGCGCATCCAATACGGGAGCAGAAATCATGAAAGGCGACCCGCAGGTCATCGAGCGGCTTAACGAGGCCCTTTTTCTGGAGTTAGGGGCTGTCAATCAGTACTGGGTGCATTTCCGTCTGCTGGAAGACTGGGGATACGCCAAGCTGGCAAAGAAGGAGCGGGCGGAATCGATCGAGGAGATGCACCATGCCGATAAGCTCGTGGCACGCATCATCTTCCTTGAAGGCCATCCGAACCTGCAGTCCGTGGCGCCGCTGCGCATCGGCCAGAACGTCAAGGAAGTGCTCGAATCCGACCTTGCCGGCGAATATGACGCGCGTACCGCCTACAAGCGCTCACGCGAAATCTGCAACGACGCCGGCGACTATGTGACGATGAAGCTGTTCGAGGAATTGCTGGCCGACGAGGAGGGTCATATCGACTTCCTCGAGACGCAGCTCGACCTGCTTGCCTCGATCGGCGAGGAAAAATACGGCCAGCTCAACGCCGCATCGGCGGACGAGGCGGAGTAAGGGCATGCGGGAATGCGGCGCCTGCTAGAATTCGTGCGTCGCTCGCGGCGGGCCGATGGCTCGCCGCTCCCTCGGAAGACGCCAGCCGGATTGGCGCGTCGGCGCAGCGTCATCCTCGTGGTGGCGCTCACCTCTTCGGCGATGGCCGGTAATCTTCAACCTGCCGGCCTCGCCACCACGCGCACCGACCTCAGTCAGAAGGACCAGGCGCGCGTCACCGCCATCACCAGGCCGACGTCGGATTTCTCCAGGCCCGAGCAGTTCGAATTGATGCAAGGCGGCGCGGGCACGTCCAGGAAGGACGTCAGTCGCGATTCCTTCTCGCAATCCTCGGCCAACATCACCTTCGAGGAAGAGGGCGACTTCAAGCTCGGCAATGCCCTGTTTCGCAAGAACTGGGTGTCGTCGCCGTCCTCGACGCAGGCCTCGGACGGGCTCGGCCCGCTGTTCAACGAACGCGCCTGCCAGAACTGCCATCTGAAGGACGGCCGCGGTCGTCCCCCGCAAGGCGATGCCGGCACCACCTCGATGTTCCTGCGGCTGGCGCGTGAGGCCAGCAACGCGGAAGAGAAGGCAGCACTTGCCGATCACGAGGTGCTCAATTTCCCCGACCCGGTCTACGGCGCGCAATTGCAGGAACTGGCGGTGCCCGGCCTGCGCGGCGAAGGCCGGATGCATGTCGACTTTCAGGAGCGTAAGGTAGAACTGACGGACGGCGCCGTGGTTTCCCTGCGCAAACCCAGCTATTCGGTTGCCGATCCTGCCTATGGACCACTCGATCCGCGCACCACGCTGTCGCCGCGCCTGACGCCGCCGATGATCGGTCTGGGTCTGATCGAACAGATCGCACCAGCTGACATTCTCGCCAACGCCGACCCGGACGACCAGGACGGAGATGGTATTTCTGGCAGGCCGAACATCGTGCGCGATGGGCCGAGCGGCGAGCTGACGCTTGGCCGTTTCGGCTGGAAGGCGCAGACCGCGTCGATCCGTCAGCAGGCGGCGGATGCCTTTGCCGGCGATATCGGCATTTCGACACCGGAAGTGCCTGATCATTGGGGCGACTGCACCGCCGCACAGGAAAAATGCCTCGCCATGCCGAACGGCGTGCAGCAGCGTCTCGGCCCGGTCGAGGCGCCGCCGCCGGTGATGGATCTCGTCACCTTCTATTCGCAGAACCTGGCGGTGCCGGCGCGCCGCGACCTCGACCGGCCGGACGTGCTCGCGGGCAAGAAGATCTTCTACGAAGTCGGCTGCATTGCCTGTCACACGCCGAAATTCGTCACCCGTCGCGGCACGCCCAACACGGCTCAAGCCTTCCAGTTGATCTGGCCCTATTCCGACTTCCTTCTGCACGACATGGGGCCCGATCTGGCCGACGGCCAGGCTGTGGGCGAAGCCACGGGCAGTGAGTGGCGCACGCCGCCACTCTGGGGCATCGGCCTCACCGAGACGGTCAACGGCAATTCCTTCTTCCTGCATGATGGGCGTGCCCGCAGCCTGACCGAGGCGATCCTGTGGCATGGCGGCGAAGCGCGGAAGGCACGCGACCGCTTTGCCGCCGCCGACGCCGCCGACCGCGATGCGCTGCTCAAATTCCTGGAGTCACTGTGATGCTCAAGCGCTCTGCATTGTTTCTCGTTCTTCCGCTGGCTCTGCTGGGTGCCGTACCGACGCCGGCGGCAGTCAAAGCCTCCGAAATCATCCAGAGGGCGATCGACGGCTTTGTCCGCCCGGCCTATGCCGGCCTGCATAAGCATGCGGAAGCCCTGACGAAAGCGATGCACAAGCTCTGCGAAGCGCCCTCGCCAGGGGAACTCGATGCGGCGCGCGCCGAATTTTCCGCCACCGTCTATGCCTGGTCGTCGGCCGAAATCATCGGTTTCGGGCCGATCAAAGAGAACAACCGGCTGGAACGCATGCTGTTCTGGCCGGATCGTAAGAGCATCGGCCTGAGGCAGGTGCAGGCAGCCTTGGCGGCCAAGGATCCGACCGCTACCGACCCGGCACAGCTGGCCGGCAAGAGTGTCGCCATGCAGGGGCTGGGCGCGCTGGAATTCGTGCTTTACGGCGACGGCGCCGATGCACTGACGGGCAGGGACGATCCTTATCGTTGTGCCTATGGCGCCGCGATTGCCGGCAACATCGAAACCATGGCCGGCGACGTCAACGATGCCTGGAACAAGCCCAACGGATTTGCTGCCCTTTGGGCCAATCCGGGGACACAGAACCCGCTCTACCGCGACGGCAACGAAGCGGTGACCGAACTGGTCGGCGTCTTCATCAATGAACTGGAAATGGTTCGCGATGTGCGCCTGAAAGGGTTTTTCGGCGGCAAGCCGGATGCGGACAAGCCGAAACAGGCGATCTACTGGCGCTCGCGGAACACCGCCAATTCGCTGGCCGGCAATCTGTCCGGGATAGACACGCTGTTCCAGGCGTCGAAGCTTGGCGACGCACTGCCGGTCGATGCCCGCTGGATGGCGGAATCGATCCACATCCAACTGGTCAATGGTGTCGCTACCGCGAAGTCCATCCAGGGCCCGATCGACAAGGCGCTTGCCGATCCGGCACTGCGTGACAAACTCGACCATTTCGCGCTCATCACCTCCAGCCTATCGACCCTGATCGGCACCAGGCTGACCGCAGAATTTGGTCTGACCGCCGGCTTCTCGTCGCTGGATGGGGACTGAGCATGATCTCGAGATTGGCCAAAACGCCCATAGTTTCGTCATCCTGGGGCGAAGCAAGGAGCGAAGCGACGCAGCGCAGACCCCGGGATCCATGCCGCGACTTCAAAGCGCTGCCGCGGTCCGGAATTTTGCTCCGTTGCACCCGACGGTCGAGGTCACGGCATGGATCCTCGGGTCTCCGCGACGGAGCTTCGCTCCTGCTCCGCCCGTGGCTGACGAAATTCCGGAGGCTTCGGCCAACTTCCAACGTCTTCGATAGATCATTCCAAGAACCGGTAGGTGCCAAGCGTCAGCTCCGATCCGCAAAAATCACCCTGTCTTGGAGCGAGCCAGTGCAGGGGAGGATCGCCTCTTGAAAACCTCCCTCGTCGACCGCCGCGATTTTCTCAGGGCCGCAGGCATTGGCTTTGCCGCTGCCGTAGCGCCGTCGGCCTGGGCAAAGACGCTTGCGGCCGACGCCGTCTTCGCCACCGCGTTCGTCAAGCGCGATGGCAGCTATGGCGCCGCTGTGCTGTCCGAAGCAGGCAAGGTCCTGCACGCGATCGACCTGCCCGATCGCGGCCATGACGTCACATTCGATCCCATATCGAAGCGTTCGGTGGTCTTCGCTCGCCAGCCCGGCACGTTCGCCGTGGTGTTCGATCATTCTGGTCGCGACGAACCGCGGACCATCGCCAGCATCGCCGGCCGGCATTTCTTTGGGCATGGCGTGTTCTCGCCCGACGGGGCGCTGCTCTACGCCACCGAAAACGACTTCGACAACGCCGCCGGCGTGGTCGGCATCTACGATGCGCGGGCGAAGTTCAACCGCATCGGTGAATTCCCGACCCATGGCATGGGTCCGCACGAGCTTCTGCTGCTGGGTGACGGCAGGACGATCGCGGTTGCCAATGGCGGCATCGAGACCCATCCGGATTACGGCCGTGCCGAGCTCAACATCGCGACCATGAAGCCGTCCTATGTGCTCATCGACCGCGTCACCGGCGATCTCATCGAGAAGCACGAACTGCCGGCGGCACTGCATCAGCTGTCGATCCGGCATATGGACACCGACCCGTCCGGCACCGTCTGGTTCGGCTGCCAATACCGGGGCCCGGGCACCGATCGTCCGCCGCTGGTCGGCCGCGCCGCGCGCGGCAAGGACTTGCAGCTGCTCGACATGCCGCAGGACGTGCTGTCCGGCTTCCGCAACTATATCGGTTCGGTCGCCGCCAATCCGGCTGCCGGCACCGTCGCCGTCTCGTCGCCGGAAGGCAATTCGCTTGTCGTGATCGATGCTACGAGCAGCCGGGTCGTCTCGGCCAGCGCACTGGTCGAGGTTTGCGGCGTGGCGCCCGACGGAACCGGCTTCATGGCCACTACAGGCGCCGGCGAGATCATCGAGGGCAGCGGTGCGACACGCTCCGAACCGGACTATGTCTGGGACAACCACATGCTGCGCATCGAACAGGTTGCGTAGATATTTCCTGCCGGGCCGAAGCGAAGCCGCTTGACGAATTATGAACTATCCCCTTGCGGTGGCGGGCCGTGGCGGGCACAGGGAATTGTTTTTCGAACCGGTCGCTTCATGAAACTGCTCGCCATCGACTGTGCCGCCAACCTCTGCGCCGCCTGCGTCTATGACGCGGCGGCGAAGCAGGAGCTTGGCCGTTCGGTACTCGATCTCGGCAAGGGCCATGCCGAGCACCTGATGACCGTCATCGCCGAAGCGCTGAAGGCAAGTGCGACCGACTATGCCGGTCTTGGCGCCATCGCCGTTTCCGTTGGCCCGGGTTCTTTCACCGGTCTGCGCGTCGGCGTCTCGACCGCGCGCGGCTTGGCGCTGGCGCTCAAGATTCCGGCGATCGGGGTGACGACGCTCGAGGCGCTGGCTGCTGAGGCGGCAGCAGTATTTCCCGGTCGCGCCGTACTGGCGGCGCTCGATGCGGGTCGCGAGGAAATCCATGCCGCCCTCTACGATGAAATGTCAGCTTTGACTTACGGTCCGGCTGTCGCCACACTGGCTGATGTCGTCACCATGGCGACGGAAAGCTCGTCGGTGCTTGCCGGAACCGCGGCGGCGCTGATCGCCGCGTCGGCCGGACGCGCCTTCGATATCGGCCCTCAGACGGCCACCGCCGATATTGTCACATACGCCCGCCTGGCTGCCGCCAAGGGTCCCGGCGAAAGGCCGAAACCACTCTATCTGCGCGGCGCTGACGCCAAGCCGCAGGCGGGATTCATTCTATCAAGGCAAGAGAGTTGATGCGCATACCTTTTCTCCAACCACGCCGCCGGGACTACGCGCTCGAGCCGCTGAAGATCGCCGACAGCCCGGCGGTCTCGCTGCTGCATCGCGAGGACTTTGTGCGCCCGTGGACCGATGGCGAATTCGCCGCCTTGCTCGAACAGGACACCGTATTCGGCTATGCCGCGCGTGAAACCGGACACGGCGCCAAGCCTCCGGTCGGCTTCGTGTTGGCGAGGCTCGCCGCTGGCGAAGGCGAGATTCTCACCGTCGCGGTGGCACGATCGCATCGCCGGCAGGGGCTCGGCTGGCAATTGATGGACGCGGTACTGCGCGAACTGCACGCGCAGCGCGCCGAAGCGCTGTTCCTCGAGGTCGACGAGACCAATGTCGCGGCGATCGCGCTCTATCGGAGGCTGGGCTTCCGCGAGGTCGGCAAGCGACCGAATTACTACAGGTCGCCGGAACACGGACCGACCGGCGCGCTTGTCATGCGCCGCGATCTTCGCTAGCGAGACGGCCGGGGTAGGGCGATGATCAAGAAAATCAGGATTTTCCTGGCGCTGGGCCTCGTTGTCGCCGGTTCGATGGTCCTCGTGCCGTTGCAGATCCTGTCGATGAAGACCGGCTGGTGGCCGGAAACCTTTATCCTCAAGATCTGGCACAAGCTGATCATCAGGGCACTCGGCATGCGCATCCATGTCAAGGGAGCGCTATCCACCAAGCGTCCTTTGCTGGTGGCGTCCAACCACATCTCGTGGACCGACATCATGGTGCTCGGCTCTTTTGCCGACGTAAAATTCATCGCCAGGGCGGACATGGAAGGCTGGCCGCTGATCGGCATGCTGTCGAAGCTGCAGCGCACCGTGTTCATCGAGCGCGAACGCAAGCGGTCCTCGGGCGACCAGGCAAGCGAGATCGCCAGCCGCATGGCCAAGGGTGATGCCATGGTGCTGTTCGCCGAGGGCTCGACCGGCGACGGCAACATCGTCCTGCCTTTCAAGAGCACGCTGTTTGGCGCCGCCTCGATGGCGATTTCGGAAGGTGCGGCGGAACAGGTGTTCATCCAACCGGTGGCGATCGCCTACACGCGCCTGCATGGCGTGCCGCTCGGCCGCCGCCACCGCCCGCTTGCCGCCTGGATCGGCGATGAGGATTTGATGCCGCATCTCAAAGTGCTGCTGGCGGAGGGCGCCCTCGACGTCGAGGTGCATTTCGGCGAACCGATCGCCTTTTCCAAGGGTTCGAACCGCAAGGAAACGTCGAAACTGATGGAAAGCCAGGTGCGCGGGATGATGCAGGCCGCGCTTGCCGATCCGCGCCCGAGCCGTTAGTCCGGCTGCGCCCGCGGGCGCTAGCCCCGGCATGCACCTGCAGGCGAATGCCGAGAATCGTCTGTTTTTTGTCACAGAAAGGCGTTAGAAGCCGCCAGATGGACTTGAACACGATCGAAAGCGACGACATCCCCACCGCGGCCGGACAGCCGGTGGTGCTTTCAACGGCAGCGAAAAAAGTCTTCATCAAGACCTATGGCTGCCAGATGAACGTCTATGATTCACAGCGCATGACCGATGCGCTTATCGCCGACGGCTATTCCGCGACCGATGCCATCGGCGAGGCCGATCTGGTGTTGCTCAATACCTGCCATATCAGGGAAAAAGCGGCGGAAAAGGTCTATTCTGAACTCGGCCGTATCCGCGGTATGAAAGCCGAACGTGCCTTGGCCGGCCGCGAGATGCTGGTCGGCGTCGCCGGCTGCGTTGCGCAGGCCGAAGGCGCCGAGATCATCCGCCGTTCGCCGGCCGTCGATCTGGTCATCGGCCCGCAGACCTATCACCGGCTGCCTGATGTACTGGCACGGGTGCGCGGCGGCGAAAAGATCGTCGAGACCGACTACGCCATCGAGGACAAATTCGAGCATCTGCCGCAGCCGAAGCGCGCCGAGGTCATCAAGCGCGGCGTCACCGCTTTTCTCACCGTGCAGGAAGGCTGCGACAAATTCTGCACCTTCTGCGTCGTACCCTACACCAGAGGCTCGGAAGTCTCGCGGCCGGTGGCGCAGATCGTTGCGGAGGCTGAGCGTCTGGCGGAAGCCGGCGTGCGCGAGGTGACGCTGCTTGGCCAGAATGTCAATGCCTGGCATGGCCGGGGCGAGAACGGCGAGGAGTGGGGTCTTGGCCGCCTGCTGTTCCGGCTGGCCGAGATTCCCGGGCTGGCGCGGCTGCGCTACACCACCAGCCACCCGCGCGACATGGACGACGAACTCATCGCCGCCCATCGCGATCTGCCGGCGTTGATGCCTTATCTGCATCTGCCGGTGCAATCAGGCTCCGACCGCATCCTCAAGGCGATGAACCGCAGGCATACGGCGAAAGATTATCTGGCGCTGCTCGACCGCATCCGCACGGCCCGGCCTGACATCGCGCTTTCCGGCGACTTCATCGTCGGCTTCCCCGGCGAGACCGAAGCGGATTTCGAGGCGACCATGGAACTGGTGCGCCAGGTGAATTACGCCTCGGCCTTCTCGTTCAAATATTCGCCGCGCCCGGGCACGCCCGGCGCTGAAATGCCCGACCATGTGCCGGAAACGGTCAAGGACGAGCGTCTGCAGCGGTTGCAGGCTCTGCTTGTTAAACAGCAGCAGGATTTTGGTTTGAGCCTCGTCGGCAGCACCATCGGCACGCTGATCGAGAAGCCCGGCCGCCAGTCCGGCCAGAAGGTCGGCCGCTCGCCGTGGCTGCAGCCGGTTATTGTTGATGAAAAGGCCGGCGAAATCGGTGACATTATCCAAGTGCGAATCACGAAGACGGGCTACAACAGCCTGTTCGCCGAATTGGCCTGAGGGTCTCGGCAGATGAGGAGAGACGGTTGAGCGCTGCGGAAGTGAAGAATATGCCTCAGACCACTGCATCCGGGGCTTCTGATATGGCGCATATCGTTCTGACTTTCGATAACAACAAGCTTGCCAGCGCCCTTTACGGTCAGTTCGACGAAAACCTCGCCAGGCTCGAGCAGAAGCTCGGCATCGACATCCGCTCGCGCGGCAACCAGCTGACCATCAAGGGCTCGGCGTCAGCCGCCGAGCAGGCGCGCCGCGCCCTGGACAATCTCTACGGCATTCTCCAGAAGGGCGTCGATATCGGCCAGTCCGACGTCGATGGCGCCGTGCGCATGGCAATCGCCGCCGACGATCAGCTCACGCTGCCGACGCTGGAGCGCAAGGGCAAGGTCTCCGCCGCCCAGATCGCCACCCGCAAGAAGACGATCTATGCTCGCTCGCTCAACCAGGACGCCTATATGCGGGCGCTGGAGCGGTCGGAACTGGTGTTCGGCATCGGCCCGGCCGGCACCGGCAAGACCTATCTGGCGGTGGCGCATGCGGCGATGCTGCTCGAGCGCGGCATGGTCGAACGCATCATTCTGTCGCGGCCGGCGGTCGAAGCCGGCGAGCGGCTGGGCTTCTTGCCGGGCGACATGAAGGAGAAGGTCGATCCTTATCTGCGGCCGCTCTATGACGCGCTCTACGACATGATGCCGGCCGACAAGGTCGAGCGCGCCATTGCCGCCGAAGTCATCGAGATCGCGCCGCTCGCCTTCATGCGCGGCCGCACGCTGGCACACGCCGCCGTCATCCTCGACGAAGCGCAGAACACCACGCCGATGCAGATGAAGATGTTCCTGACCCGTCTGGGCGAGAACTCGCATATGATCGTCACCGGCGATCCGACCCAGATCGACCTTCCGTCCAACACCAAATCGGGCCTCGTCGAAGCCTTGCGTGTGCTGGACGGCGTGGCGGGCGCGGTCACCGTGCGGTTCAACGACGGCGACGTCGTCCGCCATCCGCTGGTGGCGGAAATCGTCAGGGCTTATGACCGCGACGCCAAACTGGCGCGCGGCCTCGGTGCCGAGAATTGATTTTGTCGATGCGGCTTCATGCCTGAGGACATAATATCCGGCGACGGGAATGTTCCCGTCGACATCGATATATCTGTCGAAGCGGGCGAATGGCCCGATGAGGCAAGCCTGACGCGGCTGGTCGATCGTGCCGTCGCGGCTGCTTTTGCTGAAACCAGCGTGGCCGGCCGTTCCGAACTTAGCCTCGTTTTTTCCGACGACGCCCATATCCGCACCCTCAACGCCGACTGGCGCGGCAAGGATAAACCGACCAACGTCTTGTCTTTCCCGGCTTTTCCGCTGCTGCAAGGGGGCCCGTTGCCGCCGATGCTGGGCGATATCGTGCTCGCCGCCGAGACGGTCGCGCGTGAAGCGGCACTGGAAGACAAGCCTGTCGAGAACCATATCACCCATCTCGTCATCCATGGCCTGCTGCACTTGCTGGGCTATGATCACGAGACCGACGCCGAGGCAGAGGCGATGGAAGCCACCGAGCGTGCTGCGCTCGCAAGGCTTGCCATTCCCGATCCCTACGCGTAACTACTTCTGACCAATTGACCGGACGACGATGAACGACAAACCAGAGACTGCCGCCCGCCCCGACGCCGGCAGTGCGACCAAGGCTTCCGACACATCGGAAGAGGGATCAAGTCCGAGTCCCGTTACCACTGGTGCTGCCAGCACCGGCAGCGTTGCCAGCGAAACATCGCCCGCCGGTCCCTCCCTGTTCGACCGCGTTCTAGGCCTGTTCAGGCAACGCAACGGAACCAGCCTGCGTGAGGAAATTGCCGGCGCGCTTGCTGAAACGACGAGCGACGGGGAATCCTTCTCGCCCGGCGAACGCGCCATGCTCAACAACATCCTGCGGCTGCGCGAGGTGCGCGTCGAGGACGTCATGGTGCCGCGTACCGACATTCAGGGAGTCGAGATCACGACGACGCTCGGCGATCTCCTGGGTACCTTCGAACAATCCGGCCATTCGCGCATGCCGGTCTATTCCGAGACGCTCGATGATCCGCGCGGCATGGTGCATATCCGTGACGTACTGGCCCACATCACCAAGATCGCGCGCGTCAAGAAGGGCCGCACGACCAGAAAAACCCCCATCGCCACGGTTCTCGATCTCGCACAGGTCGACCTTGCGCGTACCATTGGCGATCTCAATCTGATCCGTCCGGTGCTGTTCGTGCCGCCGTCTATGCTTGCCTCCGACCTGATGGGCCGCATGCAGACGACGCGCACGCAGATGGCCCTGGTCATCGACGAATATGGCGGCACCGACGGCCTTGCCTCGCTCGAGGACATCGTCGAGATGGTGGTCGGCGACATCGAGGACGAGCATGACGACGATGAGCCGATGATCACTCAGAGCGGTGACGGCGTGTTCATCGTCGACGGCAAGGCCGAGATCGACGATGTCGCCAAGATGATCGGCGGGGATTTCGCCGCCGGCGAACATGGCGAATATGTCGACACCATCGGCGGCATGATCTTCAACACGCTTGGCCGCGTTCCTGCGCGTGGCGAGGTGGTGCAGGCCATTCCGGGCTTCGAGTTCCACGTGCTCGATGCCGATCCGCGCCGCGTCAAGCGCGTGCGCATCGTGCAGAGCCAGAAGGGCGAGCGCCGCCGGCGCGCCGCGCGCACCGAGCAGGCTTAAGCACGATGCCGAAAAGTTGCAGATTTTTCGGATAGACATCATGCGACAAAACAATGATCCAAGCGCTTAGGGATGACGATCGAAGACCCCTTCAAGCACGCCACCTTGGGGTCCGGGGTGTTCTATAGGGATCCTCGTGCCGCGCTGGGCTGGCTTGAAGCAGCCTTCGGCTTCGAGCGCAGCATGGTGGTCAGCGATGCCGAGCGAAGACTTGTTCACGCCGAGATGCGGTTCGGCGACGGCTACATCATCATCGATTCCGAATGGACCGATTACGTCGCCAGCCCGGCTTCCGTCTCCGGCAAGAACACGCAGTCAGTCTATATCAGGCTGAACGACGGCATCGATGCCCATTGCGAGCAGGCTCGGACAGCCGGTGCCGACATAATCCAGGAGCCGGCGGATCAGTTCTACGGCGAGCGCCAGTATCGGGCGCGCGATCCCGAGGGCCATGTCTGGACCTTCACGCAGACCATCGGCTCCGTTTCCCGTGAAGAGGCGGAACGGCTGAGCGGCTTGCGGATCGAGGGCTGGCACCGGTAGGGCGGTGGCCGGAGCTTGCATCACGGCCATCCATCCGGCGTTTGGAGCGCGGACCGCGGCCTGTTAAATCTTGCGTCGTGATTCGCGCGACTCGGAAGTATGCATGGAGCGCCTGACCGGCCGGATAATTCTGCTTTGGGGTTGGCGGCGCGCGCTCGTGGCGTTTATCGCAGGCGCTTTTGCCGTGCTTGGCCAGGCGCCCTACGATTTCTTCGCCGCCTGTTTCATCTCGTTTCCCCTGCTGGTCTGGCTGCTCGACGGCGCCACCGGCGAAGCTTCAGGCAGCCTGTTCCGTCGCTTGCGGCCGGCCTTCGCCATCGGCTGGTGGTTCGGCTTCGGCTATTTCCTTGCCGGGCTGTGGTGGATCGGCTCGGCCCTGCTGGTCGAGGCCGACAGCTTTGCCTGGGCGCTTCCCTTCGCGGTGGTCGGCATCCCCTTCGCACTCGCCTTTTTCTACGGCTTCGCGGCCATGGTTGCGCGGCTCTTGTGGAGCAGCGACATCGGCCGCATCGCCGCCCTTGCCTTCGGCTTCGCGCTGGCGGAATGGCTGCGCGACTTCCTGTTCACCGGTTTTCCCTGGAATGCCATCGGCTACGCGGCCATGCCCGTACCGTTGCTGATGCAAAGCGTCTCGGTGACCGGCATGATCGGCATGAACGCGCTCGCGGTGTTCGTCTTCGCGCTGCCGGCGCTGCTGGCGACGCGCCGGCATCTGCGCCTCGGCGCGGCGCTGTTTATCGTGCTTGCCGCCGCCCATGTCGGCTTCGGCTATGTCAGGCTTGCCGCTCCCGAAAAGCCGGCGGCGCACAGCCTGGATGTCCGCATCGTCCAGCCGGCCGTGGATCTGTCGGAAAAGTGGGACGCCTCGGTGCGCGACCGCATCTTCGCAACCTTGATGGGGCTGTCGGCCAAGGCGCCGGTGTCAGGCCATGAAAAGCCGCAACTGATCCTGTGGCCCGAAACCTCGGTGCCGTTCCTCTTCACCGAGCGTCCAGACGCATTGACGGCGCTTGGCGACATGCTGGGACCCGGCCAGATGCTGATCGCCGGCGTCGTCCGCGAGGAAGGTGGCTCGGCCGCGAATGCCGACAGCCGCTACTATAACTCCGTGGTGGCGATCGACGACAAGGGTGAAATCACTGATGCAGTCGACAAGGTTCACCTGGTGCCGTTCGGCGAATACCTGCCTTTCTCCGATCTGCTCGAGCGTTTCGGCATCGAGCAACTGGTTGCCGGGCCGATGAGTTTTGCGGCCGGCAATGAGCGGCACGCCATCGCCCTGCCCGACGGCATCCGTGCGTTGCCATTTATCTGTTATGAGGTGATCTTTCCCGATCTCGTAGCAGTTGACGCTACGTCAGCACAGCTTATTGTGAACGTTACCAATGATGCGTGGTTCGGCGACACGCCGGGTCCGTATCAGCATTTCAGGCAGGCCCAGATCCGTGCTGTGGAGAATGGATTGCCATTGCTGCGCGCTGCCAACAACGGCATCTCGGCCGTCGTTGATCCGCGCGGGCGCATCGTCGATGCGCTGGCAATCGACGCCCGCGGCGCCATCGATGCCCATGTACCGATTTCCGAACAGGCGGTCATATCTCCCGGCCAACGGCGCATTAACGGAATGCTGATCATGTTGCTGTTTGCCATCGCCGCCACACTGTTGAACGTAAGGCAAAGGCTACGGGTGAATTGACAGCCCGCACATTAGAAACTCATACTGTAAGCGCCTGAAATTTCTCGAAGTCGGTGGATCGTTCTGTTGGGGCAGTTGCCTCCGGCGTCGTTTGGGCAGGAAAAAATAGAGAAGCCGAAAAAATTCGGCGAGGAAAAAATGACAGAAGACAACAAGAAGAAACCGAATCCGATCGACATCCATGTCGGCAGTCGCATCCGGCTTCGCCGCAACATGCTGGGAATGAGCCAGGAGAAGCTGGGGGAAAATCTCGGCATCACATTTCAACAGATACAGAAATATGAAAAGGGCACCAATCGCGTCGGCGCCAGCCGTCTGCAGGCGATCGCGTCCATCCTCGGCGTGCCTGTCGCCTTCTTTTTCGAGGATGCGCCTGGCCAGGAGGCCGTGGCGGGCCGTGGATTTGCCGAGGATGCGTCGATGGCTTTCGCCGTCGAATTCTGCGGCAGTCCGGAAGGACTTCAGCTCAACCGGGCCTTTGTCAAGATCGCCGACGCCAAGGTGCGCCGCCGGATCATAGATCTGGTCAAGTCCCTTTCCACCGACGATGCCGACTGATCCGCAATCACGCTTGGACCGGCGGCGTCCTGCCGCCGGTGGCACAAGATAACCGCATCGACATTCATGCCAGAACCGAAGCACCGCTTGACGAGCGGCGCTTTGCCCCGCTAACACGTGGCGCGCCAAAGTCGGCAGCCTGCCGATCGTTTTTCAAGAGGGGACACCCGTGACGCGGCAGAACTACTTCTTTACCTCGGAATCCGTTGCCGAGGGCCATCCCGACAAAGTCTGTGACCGGATCTCCGACGAGATCGTCGATCTGGTCTATCGCGAAGCCAAGAAGACCGGCATGGACCCGTGGAAAGTTCGTGTCGCCTGCGAGACGCTTGCGACAACCAACCGCGTTGTCATCGCCGGCGAGGTGCGCGTCCCCGAGACGCTGCTGAAGAAGGACAAGGCAGGCAACATCCTCACGGATGCCGCAGGCCATCCGGTCGTCAATCCGGCCAAGTTCAAATCGGTCGCCCGCAAGGCGATCCGCGAAATCGGCTATGAACAGGCCGGCTTCCACTGGAAAACGGCGAAGATCGAGGTCTTGCTGCACGGCCAGTCGCCGGATATCGGCCAGGGCGTCGACAACGCCTCCGACCGTCAGGGCGAAGAGGGTGCCGGCGACCAGGGCATCATGTTCGGCTATGCCTGCCGCGAGACGCCGGATCTGATGCCGGCGCCGATCTACTACAGCCACAAGATCCTCGAACTGCTGGCAGCTGCCCGTCACGAAGGCAGCGGTGAAGCCGGCAGGCTCGGGCCGGATGCCAAGAGCCAGGTCACCGTTCGCTATGTCGACGGCAAGGCCGCCGAGGCGACGCAGATCGTGCTGTCCACGCAGCATCTCGATGCGAGCTGGGATTCGAAGAAGGTCCGCAAGGTCGTCGAACCCTATATCCGCGAGGCGCTGGGCGAGCTGAAGATCGCCGACAACTGCATGTGGTACATCAACCCGACCGGCAAGTTCGTCATCGGCGGGCCGGATGGTGACGCCGGCCTGACCGGCCGCAAGATCATCGTCGACACCTATGGTGGGGCCGCACCCCATGGCGGTGGCGCCTTCTCCGGCAAGGACACCACCAAGGTCGATCGTTCGGCGGCCTATGCGGCGCGCTATCTGGCCAAGAATGTCGTGGCGGCGAAACTCGCCGACCGCTGCACCATCCAGCTTTCCTACGCCATCGGCGTTGCCCAGCCGCTTTCGGTCTATGTCGACCTGCACGGCACCGGCAAGGTCGACGAGGCAAAGCTCGAGGAGGCGCTGCGCAGCGTGATGGATCTGTCGCCGTCCGGCATCCGCCGCCATCTCGATCTCAACAAGCCGATCTATGCCAAGACGTCGTCCTACGGCCATTTCGGCCGCAAGGCCGGCCGCGACGGGTCTTTCTCCTGGGAAAAGACCGACCTCGCCAAGGCGCTCAAGGACGCGGTCGCCGCCTGATAGCGGCGCCGCAAAGTCCCGCCATGGACCCGAAGGACAGACCAAGTCGCGCGACCGAAGCCTTCTTCGGTCGCCGGCGCGGCAAGACCATGCGTCCGCAGCAGGCGGCTGCACTGGAAAGCGGTTTCGGCATATATCGGCTCGATCTGTCGGCCGGGCCGCCGGCCGATCTGTCCACTCTGTTTGAAGCCGATGTTTCGGCGGTTCGCCTCGAAATCGGCTTCGGCGGTGGCGAACATCTCCTGCATCGCGCGACCGAGGCGCCCTCGATCGGCTTTATCGGCGTCGAGCCGTTCGTCAACGGCATGGCCAAGATGATGATGGCGGTGCGGGAGAAGCCGCTCGCCAATCTGCGGGTCTATGACGACGACGCCACCCGGCTGCTCGATTGGCTGCCACAAGCCTCGCTCGACGGCATCGACCTGCTCTATCCCGATCCCTGGCCGAAGAAGAAACATTGGAAGCGGCGCTTCGTCAGCCCGGTCAATCTCGAGCGGTTCGCGCGGGTGCTGAAGCCGGGTTCAAAATTCCGCTTTGCGTCCGATATCGACACCTATGTCAACTGGACCTTGCTGCATTGCCGTGCGCATGGCGCGTTCGTGTGGCAGGCCTCGGAGGCGGCGGACTGGCATCGGCCTTATGACGGCTGGCCAGGCACGCGCTACGAGGCGAAGGCCATTCGAGAGGGCCGGCGGCCGGCCTATCTTACCTTCGTTCGGAAATAGCCGGTGGCTTGAAGGGCGCGCTTTGCCTCGAAGGGAACCTCACGTTCTCGTATAGGGCTAACGGGTCTTAGAAGCGGCGGCCGATCCGGTCGAAGGCGGCAGGTTCGACGCCGAGGTTGCGCAAGTCGTTGGCGCGCGGCCTGCGGCCGGCTTCGACGGCCCGTGAGGCGGCCACGGCGCTGCCGAATACGGTGAAGAAATCGCCGATTGCCGAAAATATCTTGCGGTTGCTCATGATCATGTCCTTTCGCGAACGAGTGGCGCGCAGCCACATTTGTGCAGCGCAACATAAATAGGTGCGTTCAGCGCCAATCACATGGGTGTTGCCGCATAGGCGCCATGCGCCCCATGCAACGCTGGCGTCGGCCGCCTCGACGGCGGCATTGCCCGACCCGCATAGGGCTCCGAACTCAGGTCAACAAAAAACCTGACGACAGCCAGTTCGGCGGTGTCGGCAACTTTTGTGCCGGCAGCCTTTCACGATAGGAATTTTTTCTTGACTCCGTGACCTCAGCTATGGTACATATTTGTTCATGGTGCTGATTTGCGCCAGTAACCCCGCCGCACCAGGCGGGTTTTTCGTTTGATGCTCCGTCAGCCAACGCGCCGGCGAAGGCTGCGAAGGAACCCGTAACCCGAGTTCGTTGCCCTGCGACCCGCACGGCGGGCTTGAAACACCGGCCGCGATCGTTTATATCAGCCTCAAATTCTTGGTCGGTATGACGAAGAGTGGGTCCACCCGGTCCCGCTCTTTTTTATTACCTGCCGGTAACTTCGGGTAGAGCGACAGGATTTCAATGACTGCAACGGCAAGCGAGGGCGACGATCGCATCATCCGCGAAAGCGGCATCGATGCGCGCATCGCGCTGATCGTCCAGCCGGTTCTGCGTGGCATCGGCTTCCGCCTCGTGCGGGTGCATCTGTCGGGCCAGAACGGGCTGACGCTGCAGATCATGGCCGAGCGCGAGGACGGCACCATGACCGTCGAGGATTGCGAAGAGGTCAGCCGCGCGGTGTCGCCGGCGCTCGATGTCGACGATCCGATCGAAAAAGCCTATCACCTTGAGGTCTCGTCGCCCGGCATTGATCGGCCGCTGGTCCGCAAATCGGATTTCACGACCTGGCAGGGTCATCTGGTCAAGATGGAAACATCGATCGTGGTTGCCGACCGCAAGCGGTTCAAAGGCAAGATCGTCGAGGCCGGCGAAGACGATGTGCTGATCGAGCGCGAAAAGGCCGCCTATGGCGAGGAGCCGACGGTGCGTGTCCCCTATGACGCGATTTCCGAAACGCGCCTGATCCTGACCGACGATCTCATCCGCGATGCCCTGTCGAAGGACAACAGGGCGCGCAAGGAAGCCAAAAAACGTCGCGGCGAACCGGACGACGATGAGTCGGGTACGGAAGCGGACGCCACCGAAGAACACGAACAGGAACTATGATTGAGCTGCCGGGCGCAAAGGTCCGGCAAACAGGCTCTGGAGAAAAACGATGGTTGTAAGCGCCAACAGACTTGAACTGCTGCAGATCGCCGACGCGGTCGCGCGTGAAAAGTCGATCGACAAGTCGATCGTCATCGCCGCCATGGCCGATGCGATCCAGAAGGCGGCACGTTCGCGTTACGGCCAGGAGACCAACATCCGCGCCGACATCAACCCGAACACCGGCGAGATGAAGCTGCAGCGGCTGATGGAAGTGGTCGAGAAGGTCGACGACTACGCCACGCAGATCGCCATTTCCTCGGCCCGCGAGCGCAATCCCGACGCCCAGCTTGGCGACTTCATCGCCGAACAGCTGCCGCCGATGGATTTCGGCCGCATCGCTGCCCAGTCGGCCAAGCAGGTCATCGTGCAGAAGGTCCGCGAGGCCGAGCGCGATCGCCAGTATGACGAGTACAAGGACCGCATCGGCGAGATCGTCAACGGCACCGTCAAGCGCGTCGAATACGGCAACGTCATCGTCGATCTCGGCCGCGGCGAGGCGATCATCCGTCGCGACGAACTGATCCCGCGCGAAAACTACAAATACGGCGACCGCGTCCGCGCTTATGTCTACGACGTGCGCCGCGAGCAGCGCGGCCCGCAGATATTCCTGTCGCGTACCCATCCGCAGTTCATGGCCAAGCTGTTCACCATGGAAGTGCCGGAAATCTATGACGGCATCATCGAGATCAAGTCGGTCGCCCGCGACCCCGGCTCGCGCGCCAAGATCGCGGTCATATCGCGCGATAGCTCGATCGATCCGGTCGGCGCCTGCGTCGGTATGCGCGGCAGCCGCGTCCAGGCCGTCGTCGGCGAATTGCAGGGCGAGAAGATCGACATCATTCCGTGGTCCCCATCGGCGGCGTCCTTCATCGTCAACGCGCTGCAGCCGGCGGAAGTCGCCAAGGTCGTGCTCGACGAGGATGCCGAACGCATCGAAGTCGTGGTTCCCGACGACCAGCTGTCGCTGGCCATCGGCCGCCGCGGCCAGAACGTGCGGCTGGCTTCGCAGCTGACCGGCTGGGATATCGACATCCTGACCGAGGCCGAGGAATCCGAGCGTCGGCAGAAGGAATTCGTCGAGCGCTCGTCGCTGTTCATGGAAGCCCTCGACGTCGACGAGATGGTCGGCCAGGTGCTCGCCTCCGAAGGCTTCACCAGCGTCGAGGAAGTCGCTTATGTCGATTCCGGCGAGATCGCCTCGATCGACGGTTTCGACGAGGACACCGCTTCGGAGATCCAGACCCGCGCTCGCGAATATCTGGAGAAGATCGAAGCCGAACACGACGACAAGCGCAAGGCGCTCGGCGTCTCGGACGAATTGCGCGAAATCCCCGGCGTCACCACCGCCATGATGGTGACGCTTGGTGAGGACGGCGTGAAGACGATCGAGGACTTTGCCGGCTATGCCGCCGACGACTTGACCGGCTGGAAGGAACGCAAGGACGGCGAAACCAAGGTATTCCCCGGCGTGCTGGCCAATCATGGCGTGACACGCGCCGATGCCGAGCAGATGGTTCTTGCCGCCCGCCTCAAGGCTGGGTGGATCACCGAAGACGAGCTTGCGGCCGAAGAAGAATCGGCTGACGAAGCCGTTGGTGCGTGAGGTGAAACCGCATCGCACCGAACCCGCCCTTGGACGAGATGAACGATCGCACCTGCATCGTCACCCGCAGGCAGGCCGAACCGGATGATTTGATCCGGTTCGTCGTCGGCCCGGATTCGGCCGTCGTTCCCGACATCAAGAGAAATTTGCCCGGCCGCGGTTGCTGGGTGAGCGCCGACCGCCTACATATCGACAAGGCTGCGGCGAAGAACCTTTTCGCTCGCGCCTTCAAGGCACAGGTGGTCGTGCCGCCCGATCTTGGCGGCATGGTCGACGGGTTGCTTTCCAGACACGCCTTGGGCATGCTTGGTCTTGCCCGCAAGGCGGGCGCGATTGCGCTGGGTGCCACCAAGGTCGAGAGCGCTGTACGCGGCGGATTGGCGCTTTTCGTGCTTCACGCGACCGAGGCGTCCGACGACGGTGTGCGCAAGATCAGCCAAGCGCGACGGGCGACAGTCCATCTCGGCGGCCCTGCTATCCTTGCCTACAAACTTTTCTCCGAGGCCGAGTTGAGCTTGGCATTGGGGGGTACAAATGTGATACATGCTGCCGTTCTCGCGGGAGACGCGGGCAGGGCGGTCCAGAAGCGCATGGTTGCGCTCGACCGGTATCGGGGCGGTTCCCCGGACGATCTGGCAATGCTTGCGGCTGTTGCTGACGAAGATGATGCCGCAGAGGATATGGAATGAGCGATACGAAATCGGGTGACGACAATACGCTGAGTGTGACGCCGAAGAAGACCTTGACGCTGAAGCGCCCCGGTATGGAACAGGGCACTGTGCGCCAGAACTTCTCGCACGGCCGCACCAAGCAGGTCGTCGTCGAAACCAAGAAGCGCAAGTTCTCGATGCCCGGCGACAAGCCGGAGCCGGTTGCAGCCCCCGTCTTCACACCGAAGCCGGCGGTCGTGGCCGCACCTGTCGTGCAGGAAGCGCCGAAGGCGCCGCCACCCCCGCCACCGGCCCCGGTCGAGCGCAGCGGCATGGTGCTCAACGAACTGTCGCGCAGTGAAATGGAAGCACGCCGCAGGGCGCTCGAGGGCTCGAAGGTTCGTGAGGTCGAGGACCGTCAGCGCGCCGCCGAGGATGCCAAGCGCCGCGCCGAGGATGAAGAGCGCCGCAAGCGCGAACGCGATGAATCCGCGCGCCGCCAGGCCGAGGAAGAGGCGCGGTTGCAGACCGAGGCCGAGTCCCGCCGTCGGGCCGAGGAAGAGGCGCGTCGCCGCGCGCCGCTGACCGCCGAATTGGCGACGGTCGATGACGAAGAACAGGTCAAGCCGAAGCGGACCGGTGCCGGTGTGCCGGTGCGCCGTCCGGTCACGCCCGAAGTGGCGCGCCCGGCCAAGCCGACCAAGAGCGAGGAAGACCGCCGCCGTGGCAAGCTGACGCTGAATTCAGCATTGTCCGACGAAGATGCGCGAGCCCGTTCGCTGTCGTCGATGCGTCGACGCCAGGAAAAATTCAAGCGCGCGATGCACAATGAGCCGCGCGAGAAAGTCATGCGCGAAGTGATCCTGCCAGAGACGATTACCATCCAGGAATTGGCGCAACGCATGTCCGAGCGTGCGGTCGACCTGGTCAAGTTCTTCATGAAGCAAGGCCAGATCCTGAAGCCGGGCGACGTCATCGACGCCGACACGGCCGAACTGGTTGCCACCGAATTCGGCCATACGGTTCGCCGCGTTGCCGAGTCCGACATCGAGGAAGGCCTGTTCAACATCGCCGACAATGCCGAGGACCTGGTGTCGCGTCCGCCTGTCGTGACGATCATGGGCCACGTCGATCACGGCAAGACCTCGCTGCTCGATGCCATCCGCAACGCCAACGTCGTCTCCGGCGAAGCCGGCGGCATCACCCAGCATATCGGCGCCTACCAGGTCGAGAAGAACGGTCACAAGATCACCTTCATCGACACGCCCGGCCACGCCGCCTTCACGGCGATGCGTGCTCGTGGCGCCCAGGCGACCGACATTGCCATCCTGGTGGTTGCGGCCGACGACAGCGTCATGCCGCAGACGATCGAATCGATCAGCCATGCCAAGGCGGCCGGCGTTCCGATCATCGTGGCGATCAACAAGATCGACAAGCATGATGCCGATCCGCAGAAAGTGCGCTCCGAACTGTTGCGCCACGAGGTGTTCGTCGAATCCATGGGTGGTGAAGTTCTGGACGTCGAAGTGTCGGCGACCAAGGGCACCAATCTCGACAAGCTGCTCGAGGCGATCCTGCTGCAGGCCGAAATTCTCGACCTGAAGGCCAATCCGGATCGTACCGCCGAAGGCGTCGTCATCGAAGCCCAGCTCGACAAGGGCCGTGGTCCCGTCGCCACCGTGCTGGTGCAGACCGGCACGCTGATGCCAGGCGACATCCTTGTTGCCGGCAACGAATGGGGCCGGGTGCGCGCGCTGGTCAACGATCGTGGCACGCAGATCAAGGAAGCGCCGCCGGCGATGCCGGTGGAGGTGCTTGGCCTGCAGGGTACGCCGCAGGCCGGCGATCGCTTCGCCGTGGTCAACAACGAGGCCCGTGCCCGCGAGATCACCGAATATCGCCAGCGTCTGGCGCGCGAGAAGGCGGTTGCCAAGCATGCCGGCCAGCGCGGTTCGCTCGAGCAGATGATGTCGCAGTTGCAGACGAGCGGGCTGAAGGAATTCCCGCTGGTCATCAAGGGCGACGTGCAGGGCTCGATCGAGGCGATCAACGCGGCGCTGGACAAGCTCGGCACCGACGAAGTGCGTGCGCGCATCGTCCATGCCGGCGCCGGCGCCATCACCGAAAGCGACGTCTCTCTGGCGGAGACTTCCGGTGCCGCGATCATCGGCTTCAATGTCCGCGCCAACGTCCAGGCGCGTGCCGCAGCTGTGGCAGCGGGCATCGAGATCCGCTACTACTCGATCATCTACAATCTCGTCGATGACGTGAAGGCGGCTTTGTCGGGCCTGCTGTCGCCGGAGCGTCGCGAGACCTTCATCGGCAATGCACAGATCCTCGAAATCTTCGACATCACCAAGGTCGGCAAGATCGCCGGCTGCCGTGTCACCGAAGGCAAGGTCGAGCGTGGTGCGGGCGTGCGCCTGATCCGCGACAACGTCGTCATCCACGAAGGCACGCTGAAGACCCTGAAGCGCTTCAAGGACGAAGTTTCGGAAGTCCCAGGCGGTCAGGAATGCGGCATGGCCTTCCAGAACTACGAGGACATGCGCGTCGGCGACGTCATCGAGTGCTTCCGCGTCGAGATGGTGACCCGGACGCTCTGAGTTGGAGTGACTGTTTATACGGGCGGTGGTCGAAAGGCCGCCGCCCAACGTCTATTGAGAATGGCCCATATGAGACATGCGGCGCGGTCCCATCCCGCGCTTCACGCTTTCAGGATTGAGAAAAATGCCCCGTCCAACAGCATCCAGCCCATCCCAGCGCATGCTGCGCGTTGCCGAACAGGTGCGCCATGCGCTGTCCGAAACCTTGCAGCGTGGTGAGATCATCGATCCGCTGATCGAGAACACCGTGGTGTCGGTCTCGGAAGTGCGCATGTCGCCCGACCTGAAGGTCGCCACTGCTTTCGTCTCGCCGCTCGGCGCCAAGGATACGGATGCGGTGGTCGAGGCTCTGAACAAGCATGCGAAGTTCGTCCGTGGCCGTGTCTCCGGCGCATTGCGGCAGATGAAATTCATGCCGGAGTTCCGCTTCAAGCTCGACACCTCCTTCGATAATTTCGCCAGGATCAACGACCTGTTGAAGTCGCCCGAGGTAGCGCGCGATCTGGGTCCTGAAGACCAGGACAAAGACGACAACAAGGACACCGAATAGTGGCGCGTCGCGGCAAGAAAAAAGGCCGGCCGATCTCGGGCTGGCTGATCCTGGACAAGCCGGTCGGCATGGGCTCGACCGAAGCAGTCTCCAAGATCAAATGGCTGTTCCAGGCGGAAAAGGCCGGCCATGCCGGCACGCTCGATCCGCTGGCGTCCGGCATGCTGCCGATCGCGCTTGGCGAGGCCACCAAGACCGTGCCTTACGTGCAGGACGGCGCCAAGATCTATCGCTTCACCGTTGCCTGGGGGCAGGAGCGCTCCACCGATGACCTCGAGGGTCCGGTGACGAAGGAGTCCGACCTGCGTCCGTCGGAAGCCGAAGTGCTTGCCCTTTTGCCGAAATACACCGGCATCATCATGCAGACGCCGCCGCAGTTCTCGGCCATCAAGATCGCGGGTGAGCGCGCCTACGATCTGGCCCGCGATGGCGCGACAGTCGATATTCCGCCACGCGAGGTCGAGATCGGCCGGCTCGATATTGTCGGGCACAATGCCGACCATACGGTTTTCGAAGTCGAATGCGGCAAGGGCACTTACGTGCGCTCGCTGGCCCGTGACATGGGCCGCGACCTCGGCTGCTTCGGCCATATTTCCGAATTGCGCCGGGTCGAGGTCGAGCCGTTCACGCCAGAGGATTTCGTCACCATCGCCGAGCTGGAAGCCGCCCGTTTCGGCGTGCGGGATGAAGACAGCTCGGAGGCGACGGATGTCGCCGACACGATAGAAGCCGCCGACACGACAGAAGTCGCTGACGCGGTGGAAGCGCCAATCGACTTCGACGCCATCGATGCGCTTCTGGTCGATACATCGGCTGCCCTCGACTGCCTGCCGCAAATCGCCATCAGCGACGATGCGGCGACCAAGATCCGCCTTGGCAATCCGGTCATCATTCGTGGCCGCGACGCACCGGTGGAAGCCGAGGAAGCCTGCGCCACGGCACGCGGCAAGCTGGTCGCCATCGGCGCGATCGAGCAAGGCATGTTCAAGCCCAAGCGGGTCTTTGCCGGCTGAGCGCACTCATCTAATGTCTGCGGGACATAGCGTTAGAGGGGCTCCATGGCAAAGGCTGAGGCGATCAAGAAGCGAGCGCCGGTGAAGACGCGGCGGCCGCCGGTCGGCGCATCGCCGGGCACGCTGATCGCCGACCCGTCGGCGCGGCGCAGCGAACTCAGGCTGACGCTGATCTCGCCAGAAAAATTCAAGACCATCGAAAATGCCAGCATCGACGACCTCAACACCCATTGCGACAAATGGCCGGTCATCTGGCTCGACTGCACCGGCCTCGCCAACATTCCGCTGATCGAGGAGATCGGCCGCATTTTCAGCCTGCATCCGCTGGCGCTGGAGGACGTCGTCAACACCGGCCAGCGGCCCAAGGTCGACTTCTTCGAGGACCATGCCTTTGTCGTCGTCAGGATGATCGACGATGTCACGTCGCACCGCTATGAGCAGATCGCCGTCTTCTTCGGCAGCAACTTCGTCGTCACCTTCCAGGAACGTGAAGGCGATCCCTTCAATCCCGTGCGCAAGCGCATCGAAAGTTCGGCGCCCAACCGGTTGCGCGCGCGCGGTGCCGACTACCTCGCCTATGCGCTGATCGACGCCGTCGTCGACAGTTATTTCCCGCCGATCGAGTCGGCCGGTGAGATGGTCGACAGCATCGAGGACGAGATGCTGCATTCGCCGCACAAGCATCAAATGCGGCAGCTGCATGAATTGCGGCGCGATGCCAATGTGCTGAAAGGGGTGCTGTGGCCGATGCGCGACGCGCTGGCGACGTTGATCCGCAATGACGTGCCCTATGTGAAGGCCGAAACCAAGATCTTCCTCAACGACACGCTCGACCATTCGCTCAGGCTGATCGAATTGGTCGAAACCCAGCGCGACATGCTGACCGGCCTGATCGAGATGCATCTGTCGCTGAGCCAGGCGCGCACCAACGACGTCATCAGCTATCTCACCATCGTCTCGGTCATCTTCATGCCGCTCACCTTCCTGGTCGGCATCTGGGGCATGAATTTCGATCCAGGGTCTTCGCCCTGGAACATGCCGGAACTGAAGGCCTATTACGGCTATCCCTTATCGCTTCTGTTCATGGCGCTTGTCGCGTTCGGGCTGATTGCCTTCTTCAAATGGAAGAAATGGCTCTGACAAGGATAGAACCGGCCATTTTGGCCTGAAAAGCCGGCTTGTGAATTGGGCTGGTGTTTTCCGGGGAATTGCACTATATGCGCCGCAGCATAGCGCTAAGACGCTTTGCCTGCACCGGCCCCTGCTGGACGACATCCCGGCTGAGGGCGACCCGTTTCCTCAAACAGATAAGGAAAAACACGATGTCGATTACTGCCGAGCGCAAACAGGAATTGATGGGTGAATTCGCAACCGCCAAGGGCGATACCGGGTCTCCGGAAGTCCAGGTGGCCATCCTTTCCGAGCGCATCAAGAACCTGACCGACCATTTCAAGGACCACAAGAAGGATAACCATTCCCGCCGTGGTCTGCTCGCTCTCGTCTCCCAGCGCCGCAGCCTGCTTGATTATCTCAAGCGCAAGGACGACGCGCGCTATCAGACGCTGATCGAGAAGCTCGGTCTGCGCCGTTGACGAATTGACCGGCGGGCTTTCTTCGGAGAGCCCGCCGGTCGCGCATTCTGCCAGTCGCATCGACTGGCCAGACCCGGTTTCGATCGTGCAGAGGGCACTCGAAACCGCCCATGGACGGTCATGGGGCAGGATTGCAGGACGCTCGTGCGCTCGCCCGCGCCGAAATTACCCGAGCCTCCCGTTGTCTTGCCCGTGGCTGCCCGAGAAAGGAAGCCTGGGAAAGGGCATCCGCGCACCGTGAAACGGCGCGGCCCTTTCCTCATATTAAGGACAAGATATGTTCAATCACCACAAAGTGGAAATCGAATGGGGCGGTCGTCCGCTCATCCTCGAAACCGGCAAGATCGCCCGCCAGGCTGACGGCGCGGTGCTCGCCACCTATGGCGAGACCAAGGTTCTCGCCACCGTCGTTTCGATGAAGGAGCCGAAGCCCGGCCTCGATTTCTTCCCGCTGACCGTCAACTACCAGGAAAAGACCTATGCCGCCGGCAAGATCCCGGGTGGCTATTTCAAGCGTGAAGGCCGTCCGAGCGAGAAGGAAACGCTGGTTTCCCGCCTCATCGACCGCCCGATCCGCCCGCTCTTCGCCGCAGGCTACAAGAACGACACCCAGATCGTCGTCACCGTCGTCCAGCACGATCTCGAGAACGATCCCGACATCCTGTCGATCGTTGCCACATCGGCTGCCCTGACGCTCTCGGGCGTGCCCTTCATGGGCCCGATCGGCGGCGCCCGCGTCGGTTACATCAACGGCGAATACGTGCTCAACCCGCATGTCGATGAGATGCAGGAATCGAAGCTCGACCTGATTGTCGCCGGCACCACCGACGCCGTGCTGATGGTTGAATCCGAAGCCAAGGAACTCGGCGAAGAGCTGATGCTCGGCGCCGTCATGTTCGGCCACAAGGGCTTCCAGCCGGTCATCGACGCTATCATCAAGCTGGCCGAAGTTGCCGCCAAGGAGCCGCGCGACTTCACCGCGCCGGACTATTCCGCCCTTGAAGCCGAGATGCTGAAGATCGTCGGCGACGAACTCAGCACTGCCTACAAGAACGTCGACAAGCAGAAGCGCTACGCCGCCGTCGACGCCGTCAAGGCGAAGGTCAAGGCCGCGTTTGCCCCGGCTGAAGGCGAAGACGCCAAGTACACCTCCGAGCAGATCGGTGCCGTGTTCAAGGAACTCCAGGCCAAGGTGGTGCGCTGGAACATCCTCGACACCGGCTCGCGCATCGATGGTCGCGACCTGAGCACGGTCCGCAAGATCGTCTCGGAAGTCGGCGTCCTGCCGCGCACCCATGGTTCGGCGCTGTTCACCCGCGGCGAGACCCAGGCGCTGGTCGTTGCCACGCTCGGCACCGGCGAGGACGAGCAGTATGTCGATTCGCTGACCGGCATGTACAAGGAGAAGTTCCTCCTTCACTACAACTTTCCTCCCTACTCCGTCGGTGAGACCGGCCGCATGGGTTCGCCAGGCCGTCGCGAAATCGGCCATGGCAAGCTCGCCTGGCGCGCCATTCGCCCGATGCTGCCGAGTGCCGACCAGTTCCCCTACACGCTGCGCGTCGTCTCGGAGATCACCGAGTCCAACGGCTCGTCGTCGATGGCCACCGTCTGCGGCACCTCGCTGGCGCTGATGGATGCCGGCGTGCCGCTGGCCAAGCCCGTCGCTGGTATCGCCATGGGCCTGATCAAGGAAGGCGAGCGCTTCGCGGTTCTGTCCGACATCCTGGGTGACGAGGATCACCTCGGCGATATGGACTTCAAGGTCGCCGGCACCGCCAACGGCATCACCTCGCTGCAGATGGATATCAAGATCGAGGGCATCACCGAGGAGATCATGAAGATCGCGCTGGACCAGGCCAAGGATGGCCGCCAGCATATCCTCGGCGAGATGGCGCATGCTCTGACCGGCGCGCGTGCGGAACTCGGTGAGTTCGCGCCGCGCATCGAAGTGATGCACATTCCGACCGACAAGATCCGCGACGTCATCGGATCGGGCGGCAAGGTCATCCGCGAGATCGTCGAGAAGACCGGCGCCAAGATCAACATCGAGGACGACGGCACGGTCAAGATCGCTTCGTCCAACGCCAAGGAGATCGAGGCGGCGAAGAAGTGGATCCACACCATCGTCGCCGAGCCGGAAGTCGGCGAAATCTATGAAGGCACGGTCGTCAAGACCGCCGACTTCGGCGCTTTCGTCAACTTCTTCGGTCCGCGTGACGGGCTCGTCCATATCTCGCAGCTTGCCAACGACCGGGTCGCCAAGACCTCGGACGTGGTCAAGGAAGGCGACAAGGTCTGGGTCAAGCTGATGGGCTTCGACGAGCGCGGCAAGGTCCGCCTGTCGATGAAGGTCGTCGACCAGGCCACCGGCAAGGAACTCGCCCGCGACAAGAAGACCGAAGGCGAAGAAAACGCCGCCTGATCGGCCTGAACACACAATCGAAGCGGGCGCGCCGGTAGGTCGCGCCCGTTTTCATTTGAAGGGGACCCGGGAATGTCTGCTGAGGCGTTGAAGACGCTTTTTCATCCGTTCGAGGCCGAGGCTGTCGCCTTGCCGCGGAAGGGTGAGCGCGTTCTCTTTCTCGGCGCCGAACCGGGTTTTCGGTTGCCCGAAGGCTTCGAGGCCGCGCTTCATCTCATGCAAGGCTTCCGGCCGCATTTTCGCGCGCTGCAGGCCTCCGGCGTCATCGTCACCGCGCAAGCGGAAGGCGACGGTTTTGATATGGCACTCGTGCTGGCCGGCAGGCATCGCGGGCTGAACGAAGTGCGCATTGCGCAGGCGCTTGAGCGCGTGGCGCCAGGCGGCCTGGTCGTCGTTGCCGGCGGCAAGGACGATGGCATTGCCAGCCTGCGCAAGCGCGTTGACGAGCTTGTGCCGCTTGAGGGCCATCTGCCGAAATATCACGGCATCGCGTTCTGGTTTCGCCGTCCCGCCGATCTGGCTGCCGCGGAAGAATTGCATGCCGCCAATCCCGCCTTGCTGATCGAGGGCCGGTTCCATACCGCACCCGGCATGTTTTCCTTCGACCGGATCGATATCGGCTCGAGATTGCTGGTCGACAACCTGCCCAATGATCTGCGTGGCAGCGTTGCCGATTTCTGCGCCGGCTGGGGCTATGTGGCTGCCGAGATGGCCGCCCGTTCACCCGGCATTTTGTCACTCGACCTCCATGAGGCCGATTTCGCTTCGCTCGAAGCCGCGAAGCTCAATCTGGCAGGGGTTAGTCAATCGGTTGCCAGGAATTTCTTCTGGATCGACCTGCTGAAGGAATCGGTCGAGAAGCGCTACGATGCGATCGCCATGAACCCGCCGTTTCACCGCAGCCGTGCGGCCGAGCCCGAGATCGGCGCCGGGATGATACGCGCGGCGGCAAAGGCCCTGAAGCCCGGCGGGCGGCTGTTCATGGTCGCCAACCGCCAGCTTCCTTATGAGCCGATCCTGTCGGCGGCCTTTTCGAGCCATGCCGAGCTCGCCCGCGACGGCATGTTCAAGATATTGTCGGCGCGCCGCTAAAGCGCCGCGACGATTTCAATCTGCTGAAGAGGACGCCGGCTATCGCAGAAATTGCGACAGCTGGAGTGGCGACTATGGCCAGCACGCCAGTCAAGTCGACGTAGTGCTCCCACGCGCCAGGTGGAGGGGGAGGCGAAATGAGCGCCAGTCCTCCCCACAAAACGACATTAAGCAAAGCACAGCCGACGAAGCCGATCGCCCATACCCATTTGGCGTGAAGTCGAAACGAACAAAGCGAAATGAAAATGCCCAGAACAAGCAAACCTGGACCATGACTTGCGGCGAACATAGTCCAAAGATCGAATGCGGCGAGGGTCCCATTCCAAGGCCGAACCAGCGCAAGCAACAGGAGCGCACTTGGCACCGAGACCATCAGTATGCCGAGACAACCGTTGAGAAAGGAATATCGTTTCAATCGAGATGCGCTCCTTCGATGGCCAGCATCATGACATCATTGATCGAGGCTCGCGAAAGACGTTTCCGGTGATTTCCGCTTGGCGTCAATGCAGATTGGCGACGCGCCGGACTTCGTCGGTGACATGCGCGTCGCCAACCCTGAACTTGAGTGGTGCCGGCCGGCCGAACAGATAGCCTTGCACCACCTCGCAGCCCGCCGCCCTGAGCAGCGTCGCCTGGCTTTCGGTCTCGACGCCTTCGGCAATGATGCTGACGCCGAGCGCCCGCGAAAGCCCGACGATGGTCGAGACGACCGCGCCTGAGCTGGAATCGGTATCGAGGCGGCTGACGAAGGACCGGTCGATCTTCAGCTTGCCGAACGAGAAGTCGATCAGGTAGCTCAAATTGGAATAGCCGGTGCCGAAATCGTCGACTGCCACCGAGATGCCCATGTCCGCAAGCTGCTTCAGGATGGCGGCGGCGCGGTCGCGGTCCTGCATCATCGCCGTCTCTGTCACTTCCAGCTCCAGCCGCGACGGCTTGATGCCGGTGCTCGTCATGGTGTCGCGCACGATACCGACGAAGTCCTTGGTCATGAACTGCACGGGCGAGATGTTGACGGCGACGAAACAGTCGTCGGGCAGATGCCGGGCGTCGCTGCAAGCCTTGCGCAGCACCCATTCGCCGATCGGGCCGATCATGCCGGTTTCCTCGGCGATCGGGATGAACTCCATCGGCGGGATCATGCCGCGTTCGGGATGCCGCCAGCGGATCAAGGCTTCGTAGCCGACGATGCGGCCGGTCGGGAGATCGAGCTGCGGCTGGTAGTGAAGATCGAAGTCACCGCGCTCGAAAGCTGTATTTAGTTCGGATTCGATCCATTGGCGATGATCGGCGACCCTGCCCATTTCGGCATGGAAGACAGACCAGTTGCCGATGCCGCTGGCGCGCGCATTCTGCAGCGCCAGATTGGAGCGGCGCAGGATGAGGACGGGATCGACGCCATCCTTTGGCATCGCCACGATGCCCACCGACAGGCTGACCGATTGCATGTGGGTGGTGAGCTCATAGGGCTCCATCATCTCGTCGATGAGCCTCTCGATGGTGCTTTCCAATGACCCTGAAACCTGGTTGTCAGGGAGCAGTATCGCGAATTCGCCGGCGCCGATGCGTCCGATCAGCGCGCGCTGCGGCACACAGGTCCTCAAGCGCTTGGTGAAGGCGCGGATCAACTCGTCGCCCTGGCTGTAGCCGATGGCGTCGTTGATCTGCTTGAACCGGTCGATATCGATATCGATGAGGAACATCGGCTCGCCGGTCCGGCTTGTCGCGCATGCCGCCTCGGCAATCTTGCCGACCATCGCCGGGCGCGCCAAAAGCCCCGTCAGCTTGTCGAAATGGGTTTCCGTGAAAACGAAATCCGCCGATTCATCGACGCCGGCGAAGAAAGACATCGCGGCTGCCGATGCCGCCAGCGCGCAAAGCGCGGCCATTATCGCGACCATCATGTCCGCGGAGATGCCGGCAAAGCCATCGCCGAGACCGAGCTTCAGGCCCCAGAGTCCGAGGACGAAACTGCCGAGACCCGAGCTTGCTATGGTAAGCAGTCGGAATACCGGTGTTCGCTTCGGGCTGCTGGCGGCGGACATTGAAAGATCCCCAGAGTACGGGGCTTTCTAGCGGATATCTCCTTAAAATGAGTTTCCGCGAATGCATCTAATTTTATTCGACCAGAAAGTATTTCTGGAGAGAGTTAAAGCGCGTCGCGTTGAATGGGGTTGCGTCGGCGCAGTTTAAGCTTTGTTTCATAATTGTCGTTGTTCCAAGACCGCTGCACACGCTTGGGCGAGATGCATTAGTCTCGTCCGCCGTCGGTCTGCTTCAATTCGTCGAGCGTCGGCATGGAAACGATGTGATAGCCGGAATCGACATAGTGGATTTCGCCGGTAACGCCGGAAGACAGATCCGACAACAGATAAAGCGCGGAGCCGCCGACTTCGTCGATGGTCACCGTACGGCGCAGCGGTGAGTTGCGCTGTTGGTAGGAGAACATGTGGCGGGCGTCGGAAATCCCGGCGCCGGCAAGCGTGCGCACCGGTCCGGCCGATATGCCGTTCACCCTGACGCCGCGCGGACCGTAGTCGTTGGCGAGGTAGCGCACGCTGGCCTCCAGCCCTGCTTTGGCGACACCCATGACATTGTAGTTCGGCATGACGCGGACCGATCCCGCATAGGTCAGCGTGATCATCGATCCGCCGTTCTGCATCAGTGCGGCGGCATGGCGGGCGACCTCGGTGAAGGAGTAGCAGGAGATCACCATGGTGCGGACGAAATTGTCCCGGCTGGTGTCGGCGTAGAGGCCTTTCAGCTCATTCTTGTCGGAAAAGCCGATGGCATGGACGACGAAATCCAGCCCGCCCCATTCCTTGCCCAGGGTCTCGAACGTGGCGGCGACCGAAGCGCTGTCCTCGACGTCGCACGGCACCACCAGCGAGGCACCGAGCTTGTCGGCCAGCGGCTTGACCCGGCGCCCGAAGGCATCGCCCTGATATGTGAAGGCGAGTTCCGCCCCATGTTCGGACAATTTCCGTGCGATGCCCCAGGCGATCGAATGATCGTTGGCGACACCCATGACAAGCCCGCGCTTGCCCTTCATCAATCCGTCCATGGCCGGCAAATCCTTATGCGGAATAGCGCTGGAAAACGAGCGTTGCGTTGGTGCCACCGAAGCCGAACGAATTTGACAAGACGGTGTCGATCCTGGCGTTGTCGATGCGCTTTCGCACGATCGGCATGCCCTCGAATTCGGGGTCGAGCGTCTCGATATGGGCGCTTTCGCCGATGAAACCGCCCTGCATCATCAGGATCGAGTAGATGGATTCCTGCACGCCGGCCCCGCCCAGGGAATGGCCGGTCAGTGATTTTGTCGAGGTGATGTAGGGCATCTTTTCGCCGAACACCTCGCGGATCGCGCCCATTTCCTTGGAATCGCCCACCGGTGTCGATGTGCCGTGGGTGTTGATGTAGTCGACCGGCGTGGAAACGGTGGCCAGTGCCTGGCGCATGCAGCGGACCGCGCCCTCGCCTGAAGGGGCAACCATGTCGTAGCCGTCCGAGGTCGCGCCGTAGCCGACGATCTCGGCGTAGATCTTGGCGCCGCGCGCCTTGGCATGCTCGAGCTCTTCCAGCACCAGCACGCCCGCGCCGCCGGCGATGACGAAGCCGTCGCGATTGGCGTCATACGCGCGCGAAGCGGTCGATGCCTTGTCGTTAAATTTCGACGACATGGCGCCCATGGCATCGAACAGGTCCGACATCGTCCAGTCGAGATCCTCGTGGCCGCCGGCAAAGACCATGTCCTGCTTGCCCCACTGGATCAATTCGTAGCCATTGCCGATGCAATGCGCCGAGGTCGAACAGGCCGACGAAATCGAGTAGTTGACGCCGTGGATCTTGAACCAGGTGGCAAGCGTTGCCGATGCGGTCGACGACATCGCCTTCGGCACCGCGAACGGACCGATGCGCTTGGGACTGCCGTTCTTCAGCGTGGTCTCGGCCGCCTCGAAGATGGTGCGGGTGGATGGTCCGCCCGATCCCATGACGATGCCGGTACGCTCATTGGTGATGTCGCTCTCTTCGAGGCCCGCATCCGCGATCGCCTGATCCATGGAAACGTGGTTCCAGGCCGCACCTTGGCTTAGGAAGCGCATCGCCCGGCGGTCGATCATGGCCGATGGATCGAGCGTCGGCGCGCCCCAGACCTGGCAACGGAAGCCATGCTCGGCGAACGAATCGGAGAAGCTGATGCCGGATCTGGCGTCATACAGCGAGGCTTGCACCTCGTTGGCATTGTTGCCGATCGACGACACGATGCCGAGGCCTGTGACTACGACACGTCTCATTCGCAACTCCTTCCAGGGATGCTGGCCAGGGGGGCGGCCAGGGCTGCGGTCAAACGACCGCCGACTGCTTGGACAGACCGACCTTCAGATCCGTTGCCGCGTATATGGGCTCGCCATCCGCCTTTAGCCAGCCATCGGCGATGCCGAGCACCAGCCGGCCTCGCATCACGCGCTTGAAGTCGATGCCATACTCGACCTTCTTCACCGAGGGCGTGACCATGCCCTTGAATTTCACTTCACCGGTCGACAGCGCCATTCCTTTGCCGGGTTCTCCGAGCCAGCCAAGATAGAAGCCCGTCAATTGCCACATGGCATCGAGGCCGAGGCACCCCGGCATGATCGGATTGCCGATGAAATGGCAGGCAAAGAACCACAGGTCCGGCTTGATGTCGAATTCCGCGCGGATGAAACCCTTCTCGAAGGCGCCGCCCGTCTCGCTGATCTCGGTGATACGATCGAACATCAGCATGGGAGGATAGGGAAGCTGGGCATTGCCCGGTCCGAACAACTCGCCGCGGGCGCAGGCCAGCAATTCGTCATACTCGTAGCTGGATTTACCCGTCATCAACCTCATCCCCATACCGTTTCGGGCTATCGGGTGCCCTTGTCGTTGGCTTCCTAACACAATCTGTTTCAGGCCGGAAACCGGCGTTTGCGCTTAACCTGCTCGTCTGCCTGGGTCAATGCGCGCTATTGATCGCATTCGGACGACAGAATATATCTCCTGAAAGGTCCGGTATCGGCAGAAGTTCATTATTTTGCCATTCTGGACGTGTCTTGGGGCGGAACTGTGGGGTTCGACGAGAAGATGGACCTGGACGGCCGGAAGGAAAATGTCGCTGTGGACAAGCGGGTCCGTGAAGCCGGCCTGAGGCCGACGCGTCAGCGCATTGCGCTGGCCGACCTGCTTTTCGCCAAGGGCGACCGTCATCTGTCAGCCGAGGAACTGCACGAGGAGGCCGTCGCCGCCGGCGTGCCAGTATCGCTGGCCACCGTCTACAATGCCCTTCACCAGTTCACCCAGGCGGGACTGTTGCGCATCCTCGCCGTCGAGGGCGCGAAGACCTATTTCGACACCAACACCTCCGACCATCACCATTTCTACATCGAAGGCGAGAACCGCATATTCGACATCGACAGCGGTCCGGTGACCGTTGCCAACCTGCCGGAGCCGCCGGAGGGGATGGAGATCGCCAATGTCGACATCGTGGTGAGGCTGCGCCCCAAGCGCCGCGAATGACCGGCGGGGGATTGAAGCCGCTTTATCTGACGATACGGCTCGAATGGGCAATCGTTACGGTGGGCGCCGTCGTGTTCTATGCGTCGATCGGCGTTTCCTGGTGGCTCTTCGGGTTGCTTATCCTGGCGCCGGACCTGTCGATGTTCGGCTATCTGGCGGGACCGCGCGTCGGTGCTCTTGCCTACAACGCGTTGCATATTCTGATCGTGCCCGTGCTGCTGCTGCTCGCCGGGCACATGGGGGGCAATGCGGCCGCGATGGCGGTTGCGCTGATCTGGATCGCTCACATCGCCATCGACCGTGCGCTGGGTTACGGCCTGAAGCTGCCAACCGGCTTTCAGGACACCCATCTCGGCCGCATCGGGCGCCAAACGACTACGGTCTGATACAGGCGGCCATACCGCTCGTTGCTCCGTTAGATACCGCTCGACACCGGCATCGCGGAAACCGTCTGTAGCATTCGCTCCGTCGTGTCGAACAGTTCTTGTGCGAGACCAAAAAGCCGGGGGTAGGGCGAGAACACCAAAACCGGGTTCAAGGCGCGGACCGTCACGCCGGTTGCTTGTTCGCTGACCACGAACTTCAACGGCGCTTCGGGCACGGCGCCGGGATCGCTCAGCAACAGGCGTGCCATGTATCGGGGATGGAACCAAAGCAGTTGACGAAGCCGAAAGGCGGTGATCCCGCCTTTCTGGAGCAGGGCCTGCGGATCGATCTCATGGATGATCCACAGCTCGGCAACAGCGATGGCGTCGCGAAGCCGTTGCAGTGTCTCATCGAAACCATAGCTGGATGGAACGACGATCTGGTGCCGCGGAACGGTCGCCATCGAACTCGGAACGAGGGTCACGAGGTCAGTCATTGAGAAGCACGGTCCGTGGAAAATCGAGTTCTGGCTGGGCGAAGTGATTGAGGATGTTGGAATAGAAGTTGAGCGCTACATGCGCGATCACCTCCGCCAGTTCCTCATCGTCGAGGCCCGCTGCCCTGGCGGCGCCGAGTGCCTGGTCGCTCACAGCTCCGCGGCTACGCGCCACATCCGCGGCCAGCGCCAGTGTGGCCGCCACTCTGGCATCACTTGAATCGCCCCTGCGATTTAGCTGCAATTCCGTATCGGAGATGCCGATCTTGGATCCGCGAAATGCGTGGGCCGAGACGCAGTATTCGCAATGGTTCACTTCAGCGGTTGTCAGCGCGATCTGCTCGCGCAATTTCGAACTGAGACGGCCGCTCTGCAGCGATTCGCGAAATTGCAAATAGCCTTTGAGAGCGGCCGGAGAGTTGGCCAAGACGCGATAAAGGTTTGGGACGCGTCCGAGCTGGCGTCGCGTTTCCGCCAGAAGCTTGCCGGCTTCCGTGTCGGAATCTTCGTCCTTTGGCGATAGGCGAGACATCTAATCATTCTCCTTCCGGTCGGCCGGCAGTGGCCAAGTTCGTCGGGATTCGTATGACTCGACTGGAAGCATTTTGAAATGTCATAATGGATGTTTCTATGATGTGAGTATGAAATGAAAGATCTTGCCATCGAACAGCTTCGCAGCTTCGTGCTTGTCGCCGACTGCGAGAGCTTCACCACCGCGGCCGATCTTCTCGGGACCACCCAGTCGGCAATCAGCCTGCGGGTCCGCAAGCTTGAGCAAGCGATGGAGCGGCGCCTCTTGGCGCGGACGTCACGCGCGGTTTCGCTGACGCCCGAAGGGGCGCGGTTCCTCGCTCTAGCGCGGCAGGTCCTCGAGGTTCACGACCGGGCCGTGACTACATTCGATGCCGGCACGCAAACCACCACGCTCCGGGCGGCCATCGGCGATCATGCCGCCGGCGCACTTCTAGGGTCGGCGTTTGGGCGTCTGAGCCAGGCCTTCCCTGAATTGCTGCTGGAAGTGTCGGTGGGTCTCTCAGCCGAAATGCAGGCCCGCTACGACGCAGGCAAGGCCGATTTCGCTGTCGTGCGCATGGACATCAGCAGGCGCCAGGGCATCCCGCTCTACAGGGACCAGCTTGTCTGGTGTGCAAGATCGCCTGACGTCTGGCGGTCGACTGCCGCGTTGCCGCTGTTGGCGTTGCCCGGATCCTGCTCCGTCCGACTGGCCGCGGAGCGCGCGCTCGATGGCAGCAATACCGCCTGGCGCCTCGCCTTCACCGGCGGTTCGGTGACCGCGTTGCAATCGGCTGCCAGCGCGGGCCTGGGAGTGGCGGCGATCGGGCGGAGCCAGGTGCCGGTCGACTGCGTGATACTGAACCGGTCGCATGGATTGCCGGATTTGCCAGCCAGCAGGATTACGCTCCTGACACGGTTGAGTAACCCGCTGAGAGGTGCGATCGCGGCCGCCTTCGCAGCGGACGGCGGCGAACGGAGACGTGAATGACACCAATGACAATGCTGCCATTGCGCTTCAAGCGGAGCGCGAAGCGCCTGTTGCCGTTGCCGTGATTGCCGGGCCTATATCGGATCCCGCGTCCTTCTGGCTCTCTCGATGAGGTGGTCAGTCCTTGACCCGTTCGCCGGGATAGGCACCCCAGACAACCGACTGGGCAAGCCAGCCTGTGTGGCCATCCAACGTCATTTCGCACCACTGGCCGTCACAGGATTTGATCGTGCCCATGACACCAGGCTCGACCATCGCGACCACCCTTGCGTCCTTGTTGGGGCTGTTGAGAAGATTGATCTGGGCGCCCTTGCCGCGCTGCCACGGTGCGACGATTGCCGTGCGTCGGCCGGAAAGCAGCGACTGGTTGATCCAGCCCTCCGAACCATCGGCATCGCGCACGCGCCGCCACGTGTCAAATTCCTGGATGATCTCCATCGGCAGGCCGGCCTTCATATACATCCAGTCGACCGAGTAGTTGGCGCCGGGGCCGACGCGCGAGTTGACGCGGCCGGATTTCAGGCTGACGAATCGCGGCAGCGGCAAACCGCTCGGCCCGAGCGTGACGACGCTCTGGGCAGGTGCTGCGGCACTCTGCGCCGCGGCAAGCGGAGAATAAAGCAAAGCGCCGAGAAGTGCTCCGCTGAGGGTCAGGCGAAACGACGCGAAACCAGACACTTTCATTCCTTTCGGCGCTTGCCTGGCGGCATCGGCGCCCCTTTTTCTTTGTCTTCGGCGGCACCGCTTGTTACATGGGTTAATCGGCACCGCGACCGGCTTTCAGTTTCGCCGGTCTTGGTTAAAGAGGTCTCAACGAGATCGGGGTACGAGGAAACAATGGTAGGCAAAAAGAAGCCTCTCGTCGTCATCACGCGAAAGCTGCCCGACCCGGTCGAGACCCGCATGCGCGAACTGTTCGACGCCCGGCTGAATGTCGAGGACAGGCCGATGACGCAGCCGGAACTGGTTGCGGCGGTCAAGGAGGCCGACGTGCTGGTGCCGACGGTGACCGATCACATCGATGCGGCACTGATCGCCCAGGCCGGCGACAACCTCAAGCTGATCGCCAATTTCGGCAATGGCGTCGACAAGATCGATGTCGAGGCCGCGGCCAAGAGGGGCATTACCGTCACCAACACGCCCAATGTGCTGACCGAGGACACCGCCGACATGACCATGGCGCTGATGCTGGCGGTGCCGCGGCGGCTGGCGGAAGGGGCCAACGTGCTCACCGGCGACAAGAAATGGGCCGGCTGGTCGCCGACCTGGATGCTTGGCCGGCGCATCTGGGGCAAACGGCTGGGTATTGTCGGCATGGGGCGCATCGGCACCGCGGTCGCCAGGCGGGCCAAGGCCTTCGGCCTGTCGATCCATTACCACAACCGCCATCGCGTGCTGCCGGCCGTCGAAGACGAGCTGGAGGCGACCTATTGGGAAAGCCTCGACCAGATGCTGGCCCGCATGGACATCATTTCGGTCAATTGCCCATCGACGCCGGCAACCTTCCATCTGCTTTCGGCGCGGCGGCTGGCGTTGCTGCAGCCCACGGCCTATATCGTCAACACCGCGCGCGGCGACATCATCGACGAGGAAGCACTGGTCAAGCTGATCCAGGACGGCAAGATTGCCGGCGCCGGCCTTGATGTCTACGAGCACGAGCCAGCGCTGAACAGCAAGCTGCTGAAGCTCGCCGCCAAGCACAAGGTAGTGCTTCTGCCGCATATGGGCTCGGCGACGCTCGAGGGCCGCATCGACATGGGCGAAAAGGTCATCATCAACATCCGCGCCTTCGTCGACGGCCACCGCCCACCGGACCGCGTGCTGCCGCTGCGGACGTAATGCTGTTTGCACGCACGATCCTGAGCGTAAGACAAGGGTTACGCAACAGCCTTGCGCATGGTGATCGAGGTCGGCCTGGCGTAGCCCTCATGCGCCGTCCGCTCGGTTTCGTGAAAGCCGAGGCGGCCAAAGGCTGCATGGTTTGCGGTCAGCTCTATCCGCGTCTGAAGCTCGATTGCCACCTTGCCGCGGCTGCGGGCAAGATCTTCGACCGCCTGCATCAACCGCCGGCCAATGCCTTGTCCCTGGCAATCCGGCGCGATGGCGAGCTTGCCGACATAGAGTTCCGCCACCCTTTCAAGAGCAAAGACACAGCCGACGATCCTGTCGCCGTTGAGCGCCACGAAGCCGGTCTCCTGCCGCGCCTTGTCCCGCAGAGTGTCGGCGGTCAGCAGGTTGGCCGAGGAGGGCGGGTCGATGACGCCGTCCATCGAGGCGAAGGCACGCATGATCAGTGCGAGCACATCGTCCCACCGGTCGAAATCGGCCGGGATCTGTGTGATGGAGACAGCTTCGGTCTGCTCCATGGGTCAGTTTCTCTTATAGCGGATCGTGTCGAAGCGCGCCGCCAGCGCGTCATAGAGCAGCAGCCTGCCGACCAGCGGTTCGCCGACGCCGGTGATCAGCTTGATCGCCTCCATTGCCTGCAGCGTGCCGACGACACCGGTCAGCGCGCCAAGCACGCCGGCTTCGGCACAGGACGGCACCAGGCCAGGCGGTGGCGCTTCGGGAAACAGATCGCGGTAGCCCGGGTTGGGGCTGCCGTCCTTGCCGTCCTCGAATGGCTTCAACACTGTGACGGAGCCGTCGAAGCGTCCGACGGCGGCATGCACCAGCGGTTTCCCAGCGTTCGCGCAGGCATCGGCCACCACATAGCGGGTTTCGAAATTGTCGGAACCGTCGACGACGATGTCATAGCCGGCGACGAGGGCAGGGGCGTTATCCGCGGTCAGCCGGAACGTGTGCGTTTCGACAATGGTGTTGGGATTGATGCGGGCGATCGCCGTCTCGGCGCTCTGGGTTTTCAGCATGCCGACGGTGTCGGTGCCGTGAATGACCTGACGCTGCAGGTTGGAAAGCGAAACGGTATCGTCATCGACCACGCCGAGCGTGCCGACGCCGGCGGCGGCAAGATATTCCAGCACCGGCGCGCCCAGCCCGCCGGCGCCGATGACCAGCACCCGCGCCTGCTTCAGCCTCTGCTGGCCGGCGCCGCCGATCTCGGGCAGCACGATGTGGCGGGCATAGCGTTCGATCTCGTCGGCGGTCAGGGCGGCAGGGGTCATTGCCGGATCATATAGTGCCGGAAAAACCTTGTCAGGGGCCTTCGGTTGGCCCAACCGTACCGTGGTCGACGGTCAGGAATTGCGCACGCCCCGTGAGACTGGAAAACAGCGCCGCGTCCGTTCCTGTCATGAACACCTGGCAGTTCAATTCTTCCAGGATCGAAAACAGCGCCGCGCGGCGCCCGCCATCGAGATGCGCGGCGATCTCGTCGAGCAGCAGGATCGGCGTCATGCCCGACATTTCGCCCGTCAGCCGGGCATGCGACAGCACGATGCCGACCAGCAGCGCCTTCTGTTCGCCTGTCGAACAGAGTTCGGCCGGCATCGCCTTGGGACGGTGCCGAACCACCAGGTCGGAACGATGTGGCCCTTCGAGCGTGCGCCCGGCGGCACGGTCGCGGTCGCGGCCGTCGGCAAGCGTCCGGCGGAAGCGCTCCTCGACATCGACTGCCGGCGCGGCGGCAATTTCGGCCTCCAGGTCGCCCGAAAGGCCGATATCGGCCTGCGGGAACGGCCCCGTATCGGGCAGCCTGTCGATCATGGCGGCAAGCAGGCGCACCATCTCGGCCCGCGCCGCGGCGATCGCCACACCGGTTTCGGCCATCTGCGTCTCTATTGCGTCGAACCAGCGGTCGTCCCGGGATCCTTCAATAAGCAGTCGGTTACGACCACGCATCGCCTTCTCGTAGTCGATCGCACGCTGCCCGTGTCCTGGGTCGATCGCCAGCACCAGCCGGTCGAGAAAGCGCCGGCGATCCGCGCCCGGTCCGGTGAACAAGGCATCCATCGCCGGCGTCAGCCACACCACACGCAGCCATTCCAGCATGTCCTCGGCCGAACGCGCCGGAGCTCCGTTGATGCGCACCCGCCTGCCGCCTTCGCCGGGGTTGTCGCCGCCGGAAATGCCTGTTCCGATCTCGACCTGGCCATCAGGCCCGTCGAGCCGGGCATGCAGGGCAAAGCCTCCATCGCCACCCTCGCGCGCAACATCAGCGTAAGGGGCGCGGCGCAAGCCACGGCCCGGTGTCAAAAAGGAGATCGCTTCGAGGAGATTCGTCTTGCCGGCACCGTTGTCGCCGGAAAAAACCACCGCACCCGGCGCCAGATCGATCGTCAGCGCCGCGTAGTTGCGAAAATTAGTAAGCGTAAGCTTACTTATGTGGGTCTGTGCCGGCAACCGCTATCCGCCTGTAGAGCGATCCCTCGTTTCAAGGAAACGCCAAGCCGCTCTATCTCTTGTTTTGACGCAATTCCGGACGGAAAACCGTTTCACACTTTTCCTGGAATTGCTCTGGAAGTCGCCGCAACCATCGTTCTCATGGCCGGTCCCGGCAGCAGAGCCGGATCGATGACTCGACCCCGGCTACACCCGCATCGGCATCAGCACATAGAGTGCGGTCTCGTCGGCCATATCGTGGATCAGCGTCGGCGAACCGGCATCGGCCAGCATGAATTTGGCCTCCGTGCCGGTCAGTTGCGCGGCAACGTCTAGCAGATACTTGGCGTTGAAGCCGATTTCGATCGGATCGGACGAATAGTCGGCGGCCAGTTCCTCGGTGGCGCTGCCCGAATCCGGATTGTTGACCGCAAGCGTCACCTGGCCCTCGCTGATCGAAAGCTTCACCGCGCGACCGCGCTCGGAGGAGATGGTCGAGACGCGATCGACAGCGGCAGCAAAACTCTGGCGGTCGATGATCAGCTTCTTGTCGTTGCCGGTCGGAATGACCCGCTGATAGTCGGGGAAGGTGCCGTCGATCAGCTTCGAGGTCAAAATCACGCTGCCGATGGTGAAGCGGATCTTGGTGTCCGACAGTTCGGTGGTGACCGCGACATCCGGATCGTCGACCAGCTTCTGCAGCTCGCTCACCGTTTTGCGTGGAATGATGATGCCCGGCATACCCTCGGAACCCGCCGGCGCGTCGATCTCGGCGCGCGCCAGGCGGTGGCCGTCGGTCGCCACCGAGCGCAGCTTCAGCTTGCCGCCGACCTCATGCGTGTGCAGGTAGATGCCGTTCAGATAATAGCGAGTCTCTTCGGTAGAGATGGCGAACTGGGTCTTCTCGATCAGGCCTTTCAAGGCAACCGAGTCGAGACGAAAGATATGCGAGAACGATCCGGCCGAAAGCTCTGGGAAGTCGGATTGTGGCAGGCATTGGAGGCGGAAGCTTGAGCGGCCTGAGGTCACCGTCATGGCGTTGCCGTCCTCGTCCGTCTTCAGCATCACCTCGGCGCCATCGGCGAGCTTGCGCACGATGTCGTAGAGCAGATGTGCCGGAACCGTCGTCGCCCCGCCGCGCTCCACCTTGGAGGGCGTCGCTTCCGTCACCTCGAGGTCGAGATCGGTCGCCTTCATTTCAAGGCTGGCGCCCTCGGCGCTGAGCAGCACGTTGGACAGGATCGGTATGGTGTTGCGCCGCTCGACCACACGGTGGACGTGGTTGAGCGACTTCAGGAGATTTGACCGTTCCAGGATAACACGCATGACGAAACAGGCTCGCTTGAATGAATGACGGGTCACCAATGAGCGGCGTCCCGCGAAAGGTCTGAACAGGCTCAGAATCTAAGTAAACTGACAGGAAAAAACCGGCGAACGCAAGCCCGCGCCACCGGTTAGGGTCGGCTGCGCGGGCTTTCTGGGGATAAAGGGCACGAAGCCCGCGAGCCGGTGTTGTAAAACCGAAATCCGGCCCGCTTCCAGGCGGCGCCACGAGCCCCTTCCGGGCACCGGACCGCGCTGGCAAGCCATTGAATTCCGGTGTTGTTCCGGTTCGGGCTCGCCCGAACCGTCAGGCCTGGTCGTTGATCAGCCGCCTCAAGAGCTCGAGTTCCTGCGCCAGCGTGTTGTCGTTGCCGGAAAGGTCCTCGATCTTGCGCACGGCGTGCAGCACCGTGGTGTGATCGCGGCCACCGAAACGCCGTCCGATTTCGGGCAACGAGCGCGGCGTCATCACCTTCGACAGGTACATGGCCACCTGCCGCGGCTTGACGATGGTGCGCGTGCGCCGGTTGGACAGCAATTCGGTCTTCGACACATTGTAGTGGCGCGCGACGATGCGCTGGATGTCCTCGATACGGACCCGCTTCGGTTCGCCGGTGCGATAGATGTGGCCGAGGATCTCGTCGATCCGGTCGATGGTGATCTGCGGCTCGAAGGATTGACGGAACAGCAACTGGTTGAAGGCGCCTTCCAGTTCGCGTCCGCTGCCGGTCACGGTGCGGGCAACGTGATTGAGGATCTCTTCCGAAATGTTCAGCGACGCATCATCGACCCTGGCGGTGGTAAGGCGCAATTTGAGCATGCCAAGGCGCATGGCGAAATCGGGCGCCGACATTTCAAGCGCGACACCGCCATTGAGGCGCGAACGGACCCGCGGTTCGAGCGACTCCAGTTCCGACGGCGGCCGGTCGGCGGCAACGACGACCTGCTTGGCGCTGTCGAGCAACATGTTGATCAGGTGGCAGAATTCATGCTGGATCGACTTGCCCTGCAGGAACTGCATGTCGTCGATGATGAGCAGGTCGATGTCGCGCAGCTGTTCCTTGAGCGTCAGCGCGTTGTTGTCACGGATCGCGGTGGCAAAGCGCCACATGAAATACTCGGCCGTGAGATAGACGACGCGCGACTTGGGATTCTGCTTGAGCGATTCTGCGGCGATGGCCTGCAGCAAATGTGTCTTGCCGAGCCCGACGGTCGCGTGAAGGAAAAGCGGGTTGAAGCGCACCGCGCTCGATTGCGATTCCGCCACTGCCTTGGCGGCGGCGAAGGCCACCCGGTTCGACGGTCCCTCGATGAAGGAGCCAAATGTATAGCGAGGATCAAGCGGTGACCCCAGCACATTGTGCCGGAATTCGCTCTCGACCGGTGTGCCCGGGCGCGGAACCGGTGCACGCTCTGTCCTGCCGGGGCTGACGGTGCCGGCGGCAAGCGCCGTCTGCGTCTGCCGCGTCATCTTGCGTGCCGGCACCGCCTCCGGCTCGGCCTGGCTGCGTCCCTGACGGGTCGCCGTGCGCACGACGATGTCGATCTTGAGGAGATCGGGATCCTCCTGCTTCCACAGCTCGGAGATGAGGTCGAGATAGTGGCCGTTGATCCATGAGCGTAGGAAGGCGGTGGGCACCGAGATGCGGACAATGCCCTTGGAAGCTTCCGCGACCTTCATGCGGCCGAACCAGCTCGAATAGACTTCGGCTCCCAGGCGCGCCTTCAACTGGGTCTTGACCCGGTCGAATTTTTGTTCCGCGTCGCTGGACACCGCCATGTCGTTTGCTCCGATCAAAGTTCCAGGAAATGGGAGGTCGCTCGTAAGCTCCCTTTCGATGCCGCTCTGCATGATCTTTTCCTTGTCCTTCCGTACCTGTTTTCCACCGGGGATGCGCCTCCTGCATCCAGTTCCGGCGACTGCGTCTTTGCTACGATGTCCGCTGCCGCCGCCGGCAGATGAACGTCGCCCATTATCCGGGGGAACCGGTGCCGGCTCATGGAAGCCAGTCCGCGTTGGGTATGTCAGGGCAATACAAAGCCGTCCGGCGAAAAGAGCGCCGGCGCGCTGTCTACCTGCCATGTCTAGTTACGCCAGTCCCCTACCGTATCGAAAAAGACAAACCAAACCCGTCCGCGGACTTGATCCGCGTTGCAAATCCCGCCAATTTAAGCTGGCCGATACAGGCTGGGTTAAGGGCCAGAGGCCCGTCCCTTTCGATAGATCGACATTACCGAAATCGCTGTGGATAGGGCAAGACCACGTCTAACGGATTTTTAAGGAATCTGGTTAGTGGAGGCGGGTTCGAGTGGCGTGCCGCAACGGCACATTTTAACAAAGCCATTGTGATTCAAACCCTTTTCCGGCGAATATGAAAAACCCGGCGCGGCGCGAAATATTCTGAAATATTTTACTTGACAGCCACTTGTCCCCCATCGCCCCGGCTCGATGTGGACAAGCTGTGGATCACCGCCTGTAAGCATCTGAAAAATATGGACTATTTCTGATAGCCAAGAATCTTCAAGTCAGCCCTTTTCAAGCATGCCGACCAGCAGCGGGCATGCATATGCCGGCAAAGTATTCCTAATGGTGAAATCCGCATAAGACGCCGTTTCCGGACATTCTTTTTAAGTGCTTGCCGGCAAACGAAAAAACCCGGCACAAACGGCCGGGTTCGAAAGAACGACAGTCTCGGGACGTGATGTCAGGCCGACAGAACCTTGACCCGCTGAGCCAGTCGCGACACTTTGCGGGACGCCGTGTTCTTGTGGATCACGCCCTTGGTTGCGGCGCGCATCAATTCCGGCTCCGCGATCTTGAAGGCAGCCTGCGCGGCGGCCTTGTCACCGGAGGCAAGTGCCTCTTCGACCTGGCGGATATAGGTGCGGACGCGCGAGCGGCGGTTCTTGTTGATCGCTGCGCGGCGTACGATCTTGCGCGTTGCCTTTTTGGCCGAGGAGGTATTGGCCATGATGCCTCTCTTCTGATCTGGTGGGCGCATGCGGGATGCCGCAGGGCGCAAAAAACAAACGGGCAGCCACGGGGCCACCTCGGTTGGTGCGGCTTATAGTTCAGCTTTTCCGGCGCGTCAACGCTGCCTGGCTTTCTTTTTGGCGGCCAACGGCCTTCTTCTTCGTAGCCGAAGGATTGGCGTCAGCGGTTGGTGAAATTCGGCTTCCGCTTCTCGGCGAACGCCGCCATGCCTTCCTTCTGATCGTCCAGTGCAAACAGCGAGTGAAACAGGCGGCGCTCGAATCGCAATCCCTCGGCAAGCGTCGTCTCAAAGGCGCGGTTGACAGCCTCCTTTGCCATCATCACCGATGGCAGCGAGAAACTGGCGATCTTGGCTGCCGCCTTCAGCGCCTCCTCGACAAGGTCGCCGGCAGGCACGACCCGCGACACCAGGCCCGAACGCTCGGCTTCCGCGGCATCCATCATCCGCCCGGTCAGGCACATGTCCATCGCCTTCGCCTTGCCGACGAAGCGGGTCAGCCGTTGCGACCCGCCCATGCCTGGAATGACGCCGAGCGTGATCTCGGGCTGGCCGAACTTTGCCGTATCGGCGGCGATGATGAAATCGCACATCATCGCCAGTTCGCAGCCGCCGCCGAGCGCATAGCCTGCTACCGCGGCGATAACAGGCTTTCGCGCCCGCGTAAGCTCCTCCCAACCGACGAAGAAGTCTTGGGCGTAGGCGTCCGCATAGGAGATCGACTGCATCTCCTTGATGTCGGCGCCGGCGGCGAAAGCTTTTTCGGAACCGGTGATGACCATGGCGCCGATACCGGCATCGGCGCTGAAACCGTTCACGGCAGCGACCACTTCGGTCAGGACCTGCGAGTTCAGCGCGTTGAGCGCCTGCGGCCTGTTCAGCCTGATCAGCCCGACCTTGCCATGCGTCTCGGTGACGATCGTTTCATAGGTCATGGCTGCTTCTCCTCGCTCGCGCTCGTCTAACTCACCGCTGACATGTCCGGCAATAGAAGGTCGATCGGCCGCTCTGCACGATCCGTTCGATGTGGCCACCGCAGCCGGGCTTCGAGCAGGCCTCTCCTTCACGGTCGTAGACGGCGAAGGAATGCTGGAAATAGCCCAGCGACCCATCGGTCTGCATATAGTCCCGCAGTGAGGACCCGCCAGCCGCGATCGCATCTGATATCACCGAGCGAATGGCTTCGGCGAGGTGTGCGCTTTGGGCCTTGGCTGTCTTTCCGGGCTTGGCGATCGTGCCCGCCTCACGCAGCGGCGACAGGCTGGCGCGCCACAGCGCCTCCGACACATAGATGTTGCCGAGCCCGGCGATCAGCCTCTGGTCGAGAAGCGCTGCCTTCAGCGGTGATCGCCGCCCTTTCATCAACGAGGCAAGCAGCACGCCGTCCAACGTGTTGCCCGTTGGCTCGACGCCGAGCCCGGCCAGCATTGGATGAACGTCCGGCGGCCCTTCCGCAAACAACATGAAGCCGAAGCGGCGCGGATCATTGAAGATCACGCGGGATCGAGCGCCTGCCGGAGATACGACATGGAAGACGACATGGTCGTGATTGGAACTCTTCGAGCGGTCGTGCTGGAAGATACCGGGCATGCCGCTGCCGTCCGCCGTCTCGATGCGGAATGAGCCCGACATGCCGAGATGGCAGATCAGCACGGGACCGCCTTCCAGGTCCATCGTCAGATATTTGGCCCGGCGGCCGAGTGCCGTGATCGTCTTGCCGGTTAGCCGCTGCGAGAATTTCTCGGGAAATGGAAAGCGCAAATCCGGTCGGCGCGCCTCGACACGGGCGATGGTGGCGCCTTCCAGAACGGGCTGCAGTCCGCGCCGGACGGTTTCGACCTCCGGCAATTCAGGCATGACCGCCAATCGCCGTATAGAAAGAAGTGCCGTAACGGCCGTGCGCCAGCCCAAGATGCTCGGCCACGGTTTCGCCGATGTCGGCGAATGTCGTTCTCAACCCGATGTCGCCGCCCTTGAAACCCGGTCCGGTGCCGATCACCGGAATGCGCTCGCGCGTATGATCGGTCCCTTGCCAGGTCGGGTCATTGCCGTGATCGGCCGTCAGGATGAGAAGATCTCCCTGCCGCAGCCTTGCAAATGCTTCCGGCAGCCGCCGGTCGAAAGCCTCGAGCGCGGCAGCATAACCTGCAACGTCGCGGCGATGACCGAATTCGGTGTCGAAGTCGACGAAATTGGCGAAGACGAGATCGCCGCCGCCGGCATCGTCCATCGCGCCCAGCGCCTCGTCGAACATCGCCATGTTGCCCGCGCCCTTGCGCACTTCCGAGATTCCACGGTGGGCGAAGATGTCGCCGATCTTGCCGACAGCGATGACACGGCTGCCACGCGCCGTCAGCCGGTCGAGCAGGGTCGGTTCCGGCGGTGGCACGGCGTAGTCATGACGGTTGTAGGTTCGTTCGAAGGTTGCGGTGGTTTCGCCGACGAACGGCCGCGCGATCACCCGCCCGATCCTCAGCGGATCAACCAGCCTGCGCACCACCTTGCAGAATTCATAGAGCCGCTCGAGGCCGAAATGGACTTCATGCGCGGCTATCTGCAGGACCGAGTCGACAGACGTGTAGCAGATCGGCTTGCCGGTGCGGATGTGCTCCTCGCCGAAGCGCTCGATGATCTCGGTGCCCGGCGCATGACAATTGCCGAGAATGCCCGGCACCTTGCCTTCGCGGATCATCGCCTCGGTCAGTTCAGCCGGAAAGGCGGGAACCGTATCCGGGAAATAGCCCCAGTCCAGGCGCACCGGCAGGCCGGCGATTTCCCAATGGCCCGACGGCGTGTCCTTACCACTCGAAACCTCCTGCGCGGCACCGTGGAAGGCAGTGGTAAGCAGATCCGGCCCGCTGCTGGCAAAGCCCAGTCCGGTCGCCGTTTCGGCAGCCTTGCCAAGCCCGAGTGAGGCCATGTGGGGGACAAACAGCGGTCCACTGCGAAGCCCTTCGCGATCCGCGCGGCCTTCGGCACAGGCTTCTGTGATGTGCGCGAATGTGTTGGCACCGGCATCGCCGTAGCGGTCTGCGTCGGCCGCGCCGCCGATGCCGAAGGAGTCCAGAACGAAGAGGAAAGCGCGCGCCATCGAGTTGTTGCCAGTTTGAACGACCAGACATAGGGTTCCGCGACTTCATTGGCAATTCGGAAACCAAACGGCAACGGCTAGGCGTGATAGTCCAGTGACGTCGTCTGATGCAGCGGTTTTGGGCAACGACATGCACAAACAAGAAGGCATGTCGCAACGATGCGACGGACATGGGCATGGGTCTAGAAAAACAGACGGCGGTTTTGTCATGAGCGTTGCGCTGAAGGCGTCTGCTGCCCTCATGCTGGTTCAGGTCGCGTTCTGGTCCAATCCGGCGCATGCCGACTGGCGTGATGATATCGGCACCTTTCGCATCGGCATCGTTGCCGAGCCAGGCGCCGGCAACACCGTTCCGGGGCTGGCCGTGTTGACCGACGCCTACACCAAGGCCTTGGGCATGAAGGTCGAGTTTGTCGTTGCGCGTGACTATGCCGCGCTGATCGAGGCGCAGGCCGATGCCCGCATCGAATACGCGATCTATTCGGCGACCGCCTATGCGACGGCTTCGCAGCGCTGCTTATGTATCGAGCCGCTTGTGGCTCCGGTCGATTCCGACGGCGCGATCGGCATCCGCTCCGTTCTGCTGACGCGGGACGGCAAGCTGCCCGACCTGGCGGCGATGGAGAGCCATCGCATCGCCATGGCGCCTTTGGACAGCGTCGGCGGTTCTCTCCTGCCATTGGCGGCCTTGGCTGAAGAAGGCCGCAAGGTCGCGGAAGACGCACCGTTTCTGGTCTATGCCGACTCGGCCGCGGCAGCCGAAACGATGCTGGTCGATGGCAAGGCCGATGGGCTGTTCGGCTGGGTGACGGCCGCTGCCGACGGCCAGCGGGAAGCATCGGGTACGCAGGCAAGGCTTGAAGCGGCAGGGCTTTCGGCGGCGGCACTTCGGGTCGTATGGGCGTCGGGTCTGCTGAGATATGGCCCCCACGCGGTGCGCAGCGATCTCGACCCTGAAGCCAAGCGCCGGCTCACCGTGTTCCTCACCAACCTCAAGTCGACCACGCCTGATATCTACGACCTCCTGGAATCGAAGCATTCCGGCGGCTTCGCTATCGTCGCGCCGAAAGACTACGAGATGGCGGCTTCTATCGTGCGCTTCGTCTCGGGCAGTGGTCAGCAGCAGTAGCGCATTCCAAACCGGAAAATCTGCGTAACGGCTTCTCACCTGCAATCGCGTGGGATTAAGAGCCGGAGCGGTTCTGCAAACTGCCCGGCCATCCCCGTTCAACAGTCGCCGCAAGTAACCGCCACGCTTCTGCGGGGACGCAGATAATAGGTTTCGCTCATCGTTATGTTGCTGAAAGCCGAGGTCAGTCCGAGCTTCTGCTGGTCGCTCGCCGTCCAGGCGATGACCGGGATGTAGCCAAGATTGCTTTCGGCGCGGACGAGGAAGGTGTTGGCGACCTTGAGCGATGCTGGAACCGTGGTCTCCGTGGTCGCGGCGGCGCCGGGGCTGGCGACGCCTGCGACCAACTTGCGTGACCATACCACCAATGCCTTCGTCCCGTCGGCCGAGACCTGGATTGCCGTTATGGTGATGCTCGGGCTCGAGCGGTTGTAGGGTTGAAGGGTGACAGAGCCGATCTTCATGATGCCGTCGATGTCGGCTTTGACGACACTTGTCTGCTGGGTGACGAGATCAGCCACCATGCTGCCGATACGACTGACCTTCTTGCTTGTCTCGATGGCCTGTGACGCCTCCATTGTCAGGAAATACATGATCAGCAGAATAGGCATGATCAAAGCGAATTCGACCGCCGCGATGCCACGGCGATCGGACCAGAATCGACTTGCCCTCCACCAAACTCCTGTAGTCCTAAGATGTGCCCCCGCACGCATCATGCCCATTGCCCTTTTTCTTTTTGCTGCTCGTGCATCCGCCTCGAACTAGTTGTCGAACGGCTCGTTCTGCCAGGTTACCGATGCGAAATGCAGAGTCTTGTTACCGCCCATCGACTTGGCCAACAGGTCGGTCATGATGGGCCATTTGTAAAAGACCCGAAGCATGTTCCGCGACTCCGCCGCACCCGCCGTAACGACAAAGTTCTGCTCGGTGGTGCCGTTCGTCAGCTTGACATCGTTGTCCTTGATCTTGAAGCCGGCCAAGGCCGCGTCGGCGAATGTCGCATATTGGCGAAGGTCCACCAGCAGCTGAAGCTTGCAATCCTGGGCGACGATGATCTGCAGTTTGTTGCAGATCGTGGTCTTCAACCCGTCTTCAGTGACGGTGGCCGCCTTTAACTGGCCGGTGCGCAACTGGCGCGCGACATCGTCGGTGATGTTGGCCATCACTTCCTGCGCGGCAAACGAGATACAGCTTTCCAGAATGGCAAAGACAAGCAGCGCGAAGGGGACTGAAAGGATCGCGAATTCGATTGCCGTGGCGCCGCGCCGGTCGCGAAGAAAACGGGCGAAAAACCTTGGGCGTCTCGCCTTGTGTTCGCTTGCGGAGCCGAATTCCTTGCTCATGTATGATCCTGCCGATCTCTATGCGGTCTCGGAAGGAGCATTAGCGCAAACCAATTGAGGTCCGGTTTGAATGACCGTTAAAGTCGGCGTTGGCGTTTTAACCAGCCGATAACCTGAACGGCATTCGGCTACACCATCCTACCGGGCGACGCTCATCTCCGCTTCGGAGGATTTCTCCGCATCGCTCTTGTAGGAGCTTTCGCAATAAGGCGTGCAGGACATCGTCTGGATTTCGGCTCGCCGATAGATACGCACGGACGAGGCGGCCTGCCGCACGACGGTAACCTGCTCGTCGACGATGGGGCTGCCGTCGGTGTCGAGCACGACCAGATTGGTGACGCCGAAACCTTTGCCGGTCAGCACGATCGTCGAGGCGTCCTGCACGGATGCGTCGGCGATTGCCGGGTTGCCGACCACGATCGTGTCCGCGGGACGCGACAGTTTGACGATCTTGGCCTGGTTCATCGTGACCTCGATGCCGGCGCCGGCCATGGCGGGCGCGACGAAGATCGTGGCGGCAAGAAGCGCGGCACTCAGGATTGACGATCTCGGCTGGGCCATCGAGGCGCTCCACGCAGGCAGACTGATCAACGGAACATGAACGAGATTGGTGAACCAACGGTTAAGCGCGCGGTGTTGCCAATATTTCAATGGCTGACAAGGCCGCCCGCGAGACGCAGTCCGGCCGGCGTCGCAAGCCTAGCAAACCCTGATCTGGAAGGTTTGGCGGTACTTTAGCCCGAAGTTAACCACGCAATGTGTTCGAACCGGGAAAGGAATCGGTAAGGCTGTTTATTAAGCCGATCGAAAGAGCTTCTCCCTAGATTGGCAGCATCCGATCAACCATCACAGAAGTTGACGGAAGTGCTGTAACACGTGGAGTAGGAGCTCTCGAATGTCTAATCTCATCGCACGTTTTGTGAAGGACGAATCCGGCGCGACCGCTATCGAATATGGTCTGATCGCCGCTCTCATCGCGCTCGCCATCATCACTGGTGCCGGCACGCTCGGCAATGCGCTCAATGCTAAGTTCACCAACATCGGAACCACCTTGAACGGCGCGCCGAGCGGCAGCTGATCGGCCTTATCGCCGAGCATTTGGATTGCGTTCTGGAAAGGGGCCGCCACGTGGCGGCCCTTTTTTCATGCCGCTACCAATATAGTCGTCTTTTCGGTCCAGGCCTCATCAATCGTTAATCGAACATACCTAGATTGAGCCCCGTGAAATCGGACAATAGGCATGGCGCCGATGCTTGAAGCCCTGATCTTCGTCGTTTTTCCGTTCTGCATGCTGTTTGCCGCGATCTCCGACATGCTGTCGATGACGATCGCCAATCGCGTGCCGGTGCTACTCGTCGTTGTTTTCGCGCTGGTTGCGCCGCTGACAGGTATGGAATGGGCGGCCTATGGTGGACATTTCGCCGCCGGCGCCCTTGTGCTGGCCGTGACGTTCGGCCTGTTTGCGTTGGGCGGCATGGGCGGCGGCGACGCCAAGCTTCTGGCCGCCACCGCGATGTGGATGGGTCTCAACGTCAATCTCGTCGAGTATCTTGTCGCCTCGACAATCATCGGTGGCCTGCTGACGCTAGCGATCATCATCTACCGGAAGTCACTGCTTGCGGCCGTTACCGGCCAGAATCCATTTCTGCGCCATTTCGCCGATGAGGCAAAGGGTGTTCCCTACGGCGTCGCGCTCGGCCTTGGTGGGTTGCTGACCTATCCAGATTCGCCTTTGATGGTATGGGCACTCACCAGGCTGGCGGCCTGAGCGCGATTTAATTTCGTTGTCTGTCAGCATTGCCGCAACTGGTTCTCAACAGGCCGGCCCGGCCATTTCGGCCGGCCAGACCACATTCCGGCTAATTTATGTAAACCTTAAATTAATCACGATCGTAAGTATTACATTAACCTTGTTTTGACGATTGCCGCTGCAAAGTCCGGCTTGGCTACGTGGTTTGCCAGGGCAGGGGTTCGGACAGATGCCAGCATCGCGATTGATAATTCTGAGTGTGGCGGTGGCCGCGGCGGGTGGCGCGGGCTATGTCGCGAAAAACATGGTGGCACCGCCGCCCCAGGTCGTCGTCGAATCCGGCCCTCAGGCCCCTGTGGTGGCTCTGCAGGATGTGCTTGTGCTTTCGGGCGACGTTCCGATGGGCAACCCGCTCGAAAGCAACATCGCCTGGCAATCCTGGCCCGCCAACGGCGTCAATGCGAATTTCATCACCCGCACCGCCGAGCCGGAGGCGCTGGACAAGCTGAAAAGTTCCGTTGCCCGTGTGGCGATGTATGCCGGAGAGCCTCTGCGGCGTTCCAAGCTGATCGGCGAGGGGCAAAGCTTCATGTCGTCGATCCTGCCTTCCGGCATGCGGGCGGTCGCCACGGCTATTTCGGCCGACACGTCGGCCGGCGGCTTCATTCTTCCGAACGATTTCGTCGATGTCATCATGACCCGCAGGGCCGATGCCAGCGCCGCTGGCGCCGGCTTCAACACTGAGACCATCCTCAAGAACATCCGCGTCCTGGCCATCGACCAGACCATTCAGGAGGACGAGGAAGGCAAGAAAACCAGGGTGGGCCAGACCGCCACGCTGGAACTGACGCCCAAGCAGGCGGAGATCATCACTGTCGCCCAACAAATGGCCGATCGCTTGACCCTGGCGCTGCGGGCAGTCGCGGACACGCAGGAAAAGAATCTGGGTGAGGCCGATTATCTCGTTTCCGGCAATGGCCGCAGGGGAACGGTGAGGCTGATCAAGTCGGGCGAAGTTTCCGAAGTAGGGGCAAGGAAATGAGGCTAAGTGGTAAACTGCCGGCAATCGCAGCCGCGGCATTCGGCCTGCTGCTCGTCGGAACGAATGTGCAAGGCAGCGTTGTCGAGGCAAAGAACGCGCAGGTCACGGCTTCGACGGCCACCCAGCGTGTCAAGCTCGGTCTCAACAAGTCGGTGGTTATCGACCTGCCGAGCGATGCCTATGATATTCTCGTCGCCAACCCGGCGGTGGCCGATGCGGTGACCCGCACCGCAAGGCGCATCTACCTGTTCGGCAAGGCGGTCGGCGAGACGAACATCTTTGTCTTCGGTCCGAATGGCGAGCAGATCGTCAGCCTGGATCTGGCCGTCGAACGTGACGTTGCCGGCCTTGAAGACTACATCAAACGCTTTCTGCCGACGTCGGCCATCAAGGTCGAACTGCTGAATGACAACGTCATCCTGACCGGAACGGTCGACACGCCACTGGACGCAAAACGCGCGGTTGACCTGGCGACGATCTTCGTCTCGGGTGGTGAAGCGACGACGGGACAATATTCGCAAACCGCGGCCGGCGGTTCGGCCCAGAGCGGTGTCGACATCGACAACCCGGACCAGGAGCGCCGCACCAGCAAGATCGTCAACCTGCTTCAGATCATCGGCGACGATCAGGTCACGCTCAAGGTGACGGTCGCCGAAGTCAGCCGTTCGGTGATGAAGCAGCTCGGCGTCAACATGGTCGGCAGCGGCGGCAGCAACGGCATCAGCTACGGCGCGCTCAGTGACCCTTTCATGGGTCTCGGCAAGCCGCTGTCGAATGCGGGCTTCAATATCGCCGCCTCGGGGCTGCAGGCCTATGTCAACGCCATGGAGCAGTCCGGGGTCATGAAGACCCTGGCTGAGCCGACCTTGACCGCCGTCTCCGGTGAGAAGGCGACCTTCAGGGTCGGTGGTGAATACAATATGGTGACCGGCGTCTCCGCGAACGTATCGCAAGACAACCAGACCGGCCTGAAGACCTACAGCGTTGAAAAGATCGAGTACGGCATCGGCCTGGAATTCCAGCCGGTGGTGTTGTCTCCCGGCCGCATAAGCCTGAAAGTCAGAACCTCGGTTTCCGAACCGACGACCGAGGGGTCAGTGTCGGCATCCACGGACAATCAGAGTATCGGCACGAACGTCCTGTCGCTGCGCAAGCGCCTTGCCGATACGACGGTGGAATTGCCCTCAGGGGGCTCCATGATGATCGCCGGCCTGGTTCGCGACGATGTCAGGCAGGCCGTGAACGGCTTGCCTGGGCTGACAAAGATACCGGTGCTCGGCGCGCTTTTCCGCAGCAGGGACTTCGTGCGCAACGAGACCGAACTCGTCATCATCATCACGCCCTATCTGGTGAAGCCGGTGGCGCGCAACGACCTTGCCAAGCCGGACGACAATTTCAACGCCCCCAGCGATGGCGCCGGCATGTTCCTTGGCCGCGTCAATCGCGTCTACGGCACCATGCAGACCGACAAGCCCAACGGCCGTTACCACGGCGTTGTCGGCTTCATCTACAAGTAAGCGGGGAAGCAGACATGTCTCAGTCAGCATTGAAGGCAAGCACCATCGCCGCGACGATGCGCTTCGGCCGTTCGCAGGTCTGCCGGCGAGCCGTTCCGGTCCTGGCGGTCGCGGTTGTGGCGCTGCTCGCCGGCTGCGCCCAGCGCGACAGCATCACGGTCGGCGCCATCCCGGATGACTATCGCACCAACCATCCGATCATGATCGCGGAGAAGAATCAGAAGATAGACTTGCCGGTGGGCGCTGGCGATCGCGGCATGACCGGCTCTCAGCGTGACACGCTTTCGGGCTTCCTCGACGGCTACGACAGGAGCGCCGCCCCGGCGCTGACGATCGCTATCCCGGTCGGTTCGGCCAACGAGATCGCGGCGGCCGCTGCAGGGCGCGATTTCGCCAGGCTGGCGGTTGCCAGCGGCATCAAGCGCAACCGGATCGTCATGACCTCCTATCAGTCCGCTTCCGCCGAAGCCTCGGCCCCGATTCGCGTTGCCTACATCTCGGTGAAAGCCCAGACCGATAAATGCGGACGCTGGCCCGAAGATCTGCTGCAGACCTCGGAAAACAAGCACTACGCTGATTTCGGCTGCTCGTATCAGAACAACCTTGCCGCCCAGATGGCCAATCCAGCCGACCTGCTGGGACCGCGCAAGCAGGCACCTATCGACGCCGAGCAGCGTGGAAAAGTCATAGACGGGTATCGAAATCAACCCTTCTTTGATTGGGAAGCAGAAGGCGAAGTCAGCTACTAACGATCGTAGTTCGGAGCACACGGACATGAATAATCTGGCCTACGACACTCCTGTGGACGGCAGCGATACCTCGCAACAGGATATCGCCGCGATGCAGGCGTTGCGGCCTATCCCGCGCATCTCGATCCAGGCATTTTGCGAGACCGAGGGCGTTGCCAATCCGGTCGAGCGCGCCGGCGAGGACCGCCGTATGACGAAGGCGCATCTCAAGGTCCATATGGGTGGCGTCCCCACCGCCATCGAATTCTACCAATCGGCGCCAACGCCCAACCTGATCCTGCTGGAATCGCGCAGCGAGCCGAAGCAATTGCTGGAGCAACTCGCCCAACTCTCGGAATATTGCGATCCGACTTCCAGGGTGGTGGTGATCGGTCATTACAATGATGTCGGTCTCTACCGCGAACTCATCCGCAACGGCATTTCCGAATATGTGATCGCACCGGTGTCGATGGCCGACATCGTCAGCGTGGTGTCGTCGATTTTCATCGATCCGGAAGCCGAGCCGCTCGGCCGCTCGATCGCTTTTGTCGGCGCCAAGGGTGGTGTCGGCTCCTCGACGATTGCCCACAATGTGGCTTGGGCGATGTCCTCCCTGTTCAAATCCGAAGTGGTCGTCGCCGATCTCGATCTGGCTTTCGGCACAGCCAACATCAATTTCGACCAGGATCCGGCGCAAGGCATCGCCGAGGCGGTGTTTTCACCGGAGCGCATCGATGAAGTCTATCTTGATCGGTTGTTGACCCAGTGCGCCGAGCATTTGTCGCTGCTGGCAGCGCCTTCGACGCTCGAACGGGTCTATGATTTCGATCCCGAGGCCTTCGCGCAGCTCATCGACACCGCTCAGCGCAGCGTGCCGCTTTTGGTGCTCGATGTTCCCCATGCCTGGACGGGCTGGACCAAGAACACCCTGGTCAAGGCCGACGAGGTCGTCATCACGGCGACACCGGAGCTGGCCAATCTGCGCAACACCAAGAACCTCGTCGACATGCTCAAACGGCTTCGTCCCAACGACCCGCCGCCGAAGCTGATCATCAACCAGGCCGGCGTCCCGAAGCGCCCGGAGATTTCGCCTTCCGATTTCGCCGAGCCGCTCGGCCTGTCACCGATGTCGGTCATTGGTTTTGATCCGTTGCTGTTCGGCAATGCCGCCAACAACGGACGCATGCTCGGCGAAATGGATGCCAAGAACCCGGTTGTCGCGATAATCAACGAAATGGCGCATGTGCTGACCGGGCGCAGCGAAATCAAGGTCAAGAAGAAGGCCGGGCTCGGCAACCTGCTCGGCAAGCTCTCGCGCAACAAGAAGTGACGCTTCAGCAGTGGAATCGGTAGTCGATCATGTTTGGTAAAAGAGGCAACGACGACGGCAACCGGTTCACGCCGGAATTTCGCCAGCCGGCACCGGCGCCTGTTGCGCCGCCGGCTGCAAATTCCGCGGACACGGCGGTTCTGGCCCGGCCCGCGGCTGCGCTAAGCGCACCTGTCGCGCCGCCGGTGCGCCGTGCGGTCGAGGCACCGCCATTGGCGCCTGAACCAAAGCGGGTACAGCGCGAAAAGAGCGAAACGTACTACGACACCAAGAGCCAGGTTTTTTCCGCGCTCATCGACACCATCGATCTGTCGCAGCTTTCCAAGCTTGATCCTGAAAGCGCGCGCGAGGAAATCCGCGACATCGTCAACGACATCATCGCGATCAAGAATTTCGCGATGACGATCGCCGAGCAGGAAGAGCTGCTCGAGGACATCTGCAACGATGTGCTCGGCTATGGGCCGCTCGAGCCGCTGCTCGCACGCGACGACATCGCCGACATCATGGTCAATGGCTCCAGGAACGTCTACATCGAAGTCAACGGCAAGGTCGAACAGACTGGCATCCGCTTCCGCGACAACCAGCAGCTCCTCAACATCTGCCAGCGCATCGTCAGCCAGGTTGGCCGCCGTGTCGACGAATCCAGCCCGATCTGCGACGCGCGCCTTCCCGACGGCTCCCGCGTCAACGTCATCGCGCCGCCGCTCTCCATCGACGGCGCCACGCTCACCATCCGCAAATTCAAGAAGGACAAGCTGACGCTCGATCAGCTGGTCAAGTTCGGCGCCATCTCACCGCAGGGCGCCGAAGTTCTCAAGATCATCAGTCGTGTTCGCTGCAACATCGTCATCTCGGGCGGTACTGGCTCTGGCAAGACGACGCTGCTCAACTGCCTGACCAACTACATCGACCGCGAGGAGCGCGTCATCACCTGCGAGGACTCGGCGGAGCTGCAATTGCAGCAGCCGCATGTCGTGCGCCTTGAAACCCGTCCGCCCAATCTGGAGGGCGAGGGTGAGGTGACGATGCGCGACCTGGTCAAGAACTGTCTGCGCATGCGGCCCGAGCGCATCATCGTCGGCGAAGTGCGCGGACCCGAAGTGTTCGATCTTCTGCAGGCGATGAACACCGGCCATGACGGCTCAATGGGAACGATCCACTCGAACAGTCCGCGCGAATGCCTGAACCGTATCGAATCCATGATCGCCATGGGCGGTTATTCGCTGCCGCAGAAGACAGTGCGCGAAATCGTCGTCGGCTCCATCGACGTGATCATCCAGGCGGCGCGTCTGCGCGATGGATCGCGCCGCATCACCCACATCACCGAGGTGATCGGGATGGAGGGCGATGTCATCATCACGCAGGATATCGTCCTCTACAACATCAAGGGCGAGGACGCCAATGGCAGGCTGCTGGGAGAGCACGTATCGACCGGCATCGGTCGTCCGCATTTCTGGGAGCGGGCCCGCTACTATGGCGAGGAGCAGCGCCTCGCCATAGCGCTCGAGGCGATGGAGAAACGCGCTGACTGACGCATCCTGGGGCGTAAGGGTTCGGGCCAATGTTTGGAATTGACGGCACAGTACTGGCGTTTGTCGTGCTCGCCGGCTTCAGCGCCGGCGCCGTCGCCTATGCATTTCTGTTCACCCGGATCAGCAACGAGAAACAGGTCGGCAAGCGGCTCGAAACGATCAGGACCGCCGAGACGGATCGCTCGGTCGTCAAGGCTTCGCGCGACCGCGTGGCGGAAGCCACCAAGCGGCGCAAGTCAGTTCAGGACTCGCTCAACGAACTCGACGCAAAGCAGAGAACCAAGGACAGCGCCGTCAAGAAGCCGCCACTGAAAGCCCAACTCCGTCAGGCCGGCCTGAAGACCACCATCGAGCGCTTCTATATATATTCCGCCGTATGCGGCCTCGTTTTGACGATGGCCGCCTTTGTGGGCGGAGCGCCGATGCTCGCCTTGCCGGGTGTGCTGCTGGCCGGGGCGTTGGGCCTGCCGCGCTGGTTCGTCTCGTTCCGTCGCGCCCGCCGGGTCAAGGCGTTCCTCAACGAATTTCCAAACGCGCTCGACATCATCGTGCGTGCGGTCAAATCCGGCCTGCCGCTGAACGATGCCGTACGCCTGATCGCCAACGAATCGCCCGAGCCAGTGAAGACCGAGTTTCGTCGCATCGTCGATTCGCAGCAGATGGGCCTCTCGATCCCCGATGCGACCTTGCGCATGCCCGAAACCATGCCTTGCACGGAGGCAAGCTTCTTCGGCATCGTCATCCAGATTCAGTCGCAGGCCGGCGGCAATCTCTCCGAGGCACTGGGCAATCTTTCGCGCGTGCTTCGCGATCGCAAGAAGATGAAAGCCAAGGTCGCGGCGCTGTCGATGGAAGCGAAGGCGTCCGCCGCGATCATCGGTGCGCTGCCCTTCATCGTCGCCTTTCTCGTCTATTTGTCGAGCCCGGCCTATCTGATGCCGCTTTTCACCACCAGCGTCGGAAATCTGATCCTTGGTTGCTCGGCGGTCTGGATGTCGATCGGCATCCTGGTTATGCGCAAGATGATGAACTTCGAAGTCTAGGATGCTGGCATGACCGAGCAAGTCATCAAAACCCTGACGGATCCGAGCTTCCTGATCGCGCTGCTGGTCGCAATAGCGGTGTTTGCGACCGTCTTCACCTTGCTGCCGGCGTTTGGCGGAAACCAGCTCAAGTCACGCATGAAAACCGTTGCGCTGGAACGCGACGAACTGCGTGCCAAACAGCGCGCCCGGCTTGCCGTCGAGGCGGATCGCCGTCGCAAGGGTCTGCGCGAGGAACAGTCGGTTGGCATGCGCAACATTGTCGACCGGCTGGATCTGAGGCGCGCGCTCGCCGATGAGGGCACGTTGCAGAAACTCAAGGTGGCCGGGTTTCGCGGCCAGAATCCGCTGACGCGTTTTCTTTTCTTTCGCCTCGTGCTTCCCTTTGTCGGCTTCGCGCTGGCCGCAATCTACATCTTCGTGCTCGGAGGGTTGCCCGACAAGCCATTGGTGATCAGGCTGTTCGTCTGCATCCTCGTTGCATATGGCGGCTTCTACGCACCGGTCGTCTATGTCAACAACCGCGCCACCAAGCGCAAGCAGTCGATCCAGATGGCATGGCCGGATGGGCTCGATCTGATGCTGATCTGCGTCGAATCGGGCATGTCGGTGGAAGCAGCACTCCGCAAGGTTGCCGACGAGATCGGCGCGCAATCGGTAGCGCTGGCGGAAGAATTCATCCTCACCAACGCCGAGCTTTCCTATCTGCCGGAGCGCAAGCAGGCCTACGAGAACCTGGCAAGCCGCACCGGCCTGGATTCGGTCAAGTCGGTGTCGCAGGCACTCGTCCAGGCGGAGCGCTACGGCACGCCGGTGGCGCATGCACTGCGCGTGCTTGCCGCCGAAAGCCGCGACATGCGCATGAATGCGGCCGAGAAGAAGGCCGCCGCCTTGCCGCCAAAGCTCACCGTGCCGATGATCCTGTTTTTCCTGCCGGTGCTTTTCGCCATCATTCTGGGCCCCGCCGGCATTCAGGTCAGCCAGCGCGGTATCTTCGGAGACCATCCGGCACCGGCAGCAAGCCAGTAGCGGCGAGGAAATCCCTGTACGACATGAAGAAGCGGGGGGGGCGGGGGGGGGGGGGGGGGGGGTATGGGGGGGGGGGGGTGGGGGCTGGCGTGTGGGGGGGGGGGGTGGTGTTGTGTGTGGTGTTGTTGGGGGGGGGGGGTGGTGTTTAAAAACG